>JAFXOI010000027.1 GCA_017528825.1 Elusimicrobiaceae bacterium
CTACCCAGCGCCTTAATCATGTGCACCAGACCCGTAATTACATGGCGCATACGCGGATTACCCTCTCCGCGGGCCAGAAATTCTTTGTCCAGTTTGACACAGTCAAAATCCAAGTTCTTCAGCACATTGAGCGAAGAATATCCCGCGCCGAAATCATCCATAGCCACGGAAAAACCTTGGGCATGTAGTCCATCCAGCACCTGTTTCATCCGCTCGGAATTGCCAAACACTACACTTTCGGTTAATTCCACTTCCAACCACTTGGTATCCACGCCGGCCTGTTGTGCGACCGTGGAAATTGTCTCAATAAATTGTGGATTGTCCAAATGCAAACGTGAAAAATTCACGCCTATCCGCACTAAAGGCAGTCCTGCTTCTTGTCGTTTTTTAATTAAATTTACTACTTCTTGCCAAATAAACTGGTCTAGTTTTAACACAAAACCATTTTTTTCAAATACCGGTATAAACCAATCCGGCCGTATCATCCCTTGGGCAGGGTGTATCCACCGCACCAAAGCCTCTGCACCTACCAGACGCCCCGTTTGGAAGCTGTACTTGGGTTGTAAATACACCTTAAATTGCCGCTCTTGTAGTGCATTTTCCATACTGCTTTCGATACGCTTTTCCGTAACCATTTTCTGTTTATATTCATCATCGTAGAAAGCGTAACGATGTCCGACTTGTTGTTTGGCAGTTTCCCAAGCCAGTTGAGCGCGATCCCGCATGATAAAAAACGGTTCATTTTCTTCTAATACGTAAATTCCACCTGTTAGAGAAAGCGGCATACATTCTTGTTCAGTCCGACAGAAGTGCCCCGCCTGCTCCAATAAATCTTCCACTCGCTGAGCTAATGTTTCTCTGTTGTCGGCCGACAATAAAAGCAGAAATACGTCCGCCCCGCTACGGCAGAATAGCTCCCCTTCTTTAATACCTTGGTGTAATACATCGGCTAACTGACGTAGAACCTGATCGCCTTGTTCAAACCCGTATATATCGTTGACGGCTTTGAAACGATTGACATTGATTAATACCAAAGCCACCAATGCATTTTCTTTCTCACGCAATCTCTCGACGGCCGAAGGAAATTTTAATTGGAAAGCATTGGCATTGTCCAACTGTGTCAGCGGGTCTACAAAACCCAGTTTATACAATGCCTTGGAACTTTGATATTGCAAACGTAAAATAAAGATCAGCAATAGCAACAATACCACCACGATAGACACGCACCAAATCAAGGATAAAAACACTAACATACGTGCTTTTTCAGCCATAGAAGCTGTAGGCAAAACAGAAATTGCATACCACCCATTGTATCCCAGCGGATAATACGAAGAAAAGCGATGTTTACCGCGCATCACATATCCGCTGATACCTTCTCTGCCCTCCTGCATATCTTGTCGGATTTGGTCTTCGGAAAATCCCCTGTCAAAAACCGTATATGACACAGCCTCTAACAAATTATTAAAGAAAGCTCTGGGATAAGCAAGTAATACTTGCCCTTGTTGATTAATAATTAAAGACAACCCCCCATTGCTTAAAGAGAAATCGTCTAGCATATCATCATAAGCGGAGACCGGCTGTAGTGCAAATACAATCCCCCAGCGATGGCCGTTATTACGCACAGGAACAGCCAATAACAAGCCTTTTTCTTCTGAATCAAAGGGATTATCTACTAATTCTGAAATAAAATGACTATGTTCATACGTAGCGTCTATCATGGATTTAGACAAAAAGTTTTGCTTTGCCTTACCATTAGAAAATAAAGTTTGTCCGTCCGCAAATTGGAAACCGGTCAGCACAAAAGGATTTCTTTTATTCTGATCAAATAAATAGGTGGACAACTGAGACTTATCGCCTAACAGTTTGCTGTCTTCTAAAGAGACCGCCAACGTAGTCAAAATTTGCAATTCGGCGCTAAACATGCGGGTTGTATTTTCCGCCAGTTCTTTTCCGACGGAGCGCAGTACCAGTTGGGTATCCTGTTCTAAGCGCTGGCTAATTTGCCACCAATACAATACAGAGCCTCCGGAGACTAGTAAAGCCACCGAAGCAACTAATAAAAAAGTTCGCTTAAACCCTTTTGTTTTGTATTTCATATTATTTTTGCGGTTCGGCGACAGGGGATGATTTCTCTGTCGGTTCTTTCGTTTCTTTTGCCTGCGACGTAGCGGCATTTTCCTGCACTTGACGGAAAGCACCTAAAAGCTGTTGGCTATAGGCAAAAAACCCATAAAACGGATTTTCCGGCAGGCGCGCATCCGTTTCTTTTAACTCGATGGCGGCCCATTTTCCTTCGGCTGATACTGTAAATAGCGTTACCGTGTCCGGATTATTTTGTTCAGCCACTTGATCCACCGCCGGCAATTTATCGGCCAGTTTGGCCGCAGTCTGAATCATGCGTAGTGCCTTTTCCCGCACCGGTCCGCTGGAAGAGCCTCCGGTAAAACCGCCTAAACCGCTGGCACTGTTATTTTCGAAATACACGCTGGCATTGCCCAAGGAAGAAGCGGCAATCAGAACATGTTTGACATGGCCCGCATCATCTTTAGCCGCCATTTCTACACCGGCGATACACACCTTATGCGCACCTAGTTGCGGCACTTCTTTTTTATGTTGTAAATTATTGACATCCAACCAAAAGTTACGCATCGTTTGATACGCTTTATTCATAGTTTTTCCCCTTATCTCTAAACATCTATATAATTGTATCTATTCCCGTACTTATTGTAACCGATAACAAATAACTATAAAAATTCCTTAAAATGCAAACATTAACCGGATATCCGCCCCCCAACCTTGTGCGCGGCCGACCAATCCAAATACAGAAAAACTAGACTTCATAGGGATTAATGCATTCAAACAATCTGCTGTAACGCCCAACGCACCTTTTCCCGTCCAGCCGCCCAAATCAGCATCTTTAATTTTATGCTTGTCCAGAGTCACATTGCTTTCTCCCAGCGCTTCATAAATCCCTGACACATCTACATACGGTTTATATTTGTTGGCAATAGTTCCCAAATCGATATGAACCCCTGCTTGTCCGGTCAAACTTTGTACCGTTTTGAAATGGAATTTTTGCCCTAAGTCATCTTTCAGATTATCTCCTTGCAATGCTAGCCAATTTCCTCGTCCATAGAACCGGACGGCGGCCAATTGCTGACTAATTCCCGCAGAAAAGCCACCAAAAAATCCTTTCCGGTCTAATTCGGAATCTAATTCATCAGAAGTAAAATCATCTGTCTGATAACCGCCCCGCGCAATGAGTTCAACATACCCCTCTTCGCTATAGGGTAACAAAGCAAACACTCCAAGAGCATAGGTATTCAGTCCGCCTTCTGCATCCACTGGGTGTGTAGAATAACTACCATGACCATATTGAACAAAACCACCAAATACCTTTCCACCACTTTGATACCAGCGTCCGGCTTGGGCCACAAAACTTTTCATATCAAAACTGCTACCCGTTTTATAAGAATTATCATAAAACTGTGTGGACAAAAAACCGTTGGTTTCTTTTTCTTCCGATAAAGCCTCTTGGAAGGTTCCTGTCAACAAATCCCTGCCCATACCGGCCAAAGTTAACCCCGCCAATTGCGCCTGTGCATAGGGTTTGGCTAATTTATTTTGATATCCGCCGGTGACTTGCCACGCTTGTTCAGAACCAATCGTGGTAGAGGACAACTCATACAAATACGCCCCTAATTTTGTACGGGCCAACGAAACAGTAGAAGAGGCATCCGGTGTATAAAGTAAAGTTTGCGTAATTTCGTCAGGGCGTCCTTGTAACACAATAACGGCATTTACAGTTTGTTGAAAATGTGCGGAACTATTTAATCCATAAACTATTACTGAATCAAAATTGGAAAACGTAGGGACCACCCCAACATAATTTTTCAAATACAATAAGTTGCCGGTATTATCTGTTCCGTTTCCGCCAAATAAACCGCCGCTTAAAACCGTAGTGCTGTCCATATATACTGTATTATTCGTGGTCGCGGCAGAACCTGCCGTATAACCGCCATATACATCTCCAGTGACGGTTACCTGCGATAAATCTACTTGGTTGCCCGAAGCTGCCCCGCCGTTAGAATATCCCCCATATACATTACCAGTAATGGTTTTACCAGCACCGTTGATTACCGTTTTATTGCCGGACGCTTCACCTGCTGTAGCATACCCGCCGTAAACGTCTCCACTTAATATCGCATTGGTAAGATTTACCGTATTGCCGGAAGCACTTTGCCCATATCCGCCATACACAGAGCCGGTAAGCGTCACATTGGAAAGAGTAGCCGTATTATCCGTAGCCGCACCTGCAGGGGCCCAACCGGCCGCAAATACCGTGCCGCTGGCTTGTGTGTTATCAACAGTCAGTGTATTTTGAGAGGCCGCACCGGAACCAGAATAGCCACCTATTATTTCTCCACCCGTTGAGGCACTATGTAAGGTGACACTATTTTTTTTCGCGTCACCGCTAGTAGCATATCCGCCATAAATAGAAATGTTATTATCCAACGCCACATCCGCTGACACCACGATTTGGTTATTTTTGACCGTGCCAGATCCATCACTCCAGCCACCAGCTACCGTTGTGCCCGAAATAGTACTGCCGGAATTAATATGCACCGTATTTTTAACTACATCGCTGCTGGCAGCTTTGGTATAAGCTCCATAGATATTAGCAGAAAGAGTAGTACCATTTATTTGCACGGAGTTATTTTCCACATAGGACGTATCGCTATAACCGCCGTATACGGTAGTACCGATGGTATTTGCATTGGATATTACCACTTTATTTTCATACGCGGTACCATAAGTGGCATATCCCCCATAGACACTCGTTTCGCCCGATCCAGAGCCATCTGTCAAATCACTATTTCCGGTAATCGATACCGTATTGGAAAACACATCTCCCGTCCCCGTATTATATCCACCTGCTACTGTGGTATTAATAACACTACCTTGAGTAATGTTGATCTCGTTTAGGGAAACATCGTTTTTGGTGGAAGCGCCCCCCACCACATAGTTAGGAGTGGTAGTGTTATATAAAATAGATCCGTCGGAAATAGTTACGGTATTTTTGGTAACTTCTCCTTCAGGAGCAAATCCTCCGGCTACACTACCTGAAGTAGAAATGCTCTTCAAAGTGACTGTATTTTCGGAGGCACTAGCTTTCAAAGAAATTCCCCCCATCAGCGAAGACTCATTAAAAGTGCCACCGGATATTTGTAAGGTATTATTTGCAGCATTACCTGTATCACTTTGACCGGCAATTGCATTTTTATTAAAGGTTCCGCCGGAAATAGAAAGTGTATTGGATTGGCTGTCTACCTCAGAGGCTGTTTCGCTATCGGCCAGCACATCTGATGAATAAGTTCCACCTGTAATGGTAAGGGTTTTTCCTTCCCCCGCCCACAAAAATGAATTTAAAAAAACACAAAACAACAAACACGCTATTTTTTTCATGTTTCACTCCTAAACTGGAATAAATATATGATAGCAATTTATCTACAAAAGGGATATGCTAAATTTTACAGGTTTTTTAGCCCTTAAAAATGCTACAGTAAGTAAAAGCACTACAAAAAGGAGCTTATATGGCAACCAACAAACGTGTAATTATTTTAATGATGGATTCTTTTGGCGTAGGTGGGGCAGAAGATGCCGCCGCCTTCGGTGATGAAGGTGCTGATACTTTGGGTAATATTGCCGCTAAAAGTGGCGGGATTAAACTCCCCAATTTAGCGGCCTTAGGTTTATTCAAGGCCGCGCAGGCCTCTACCGGTCGGGAAATCGCCGCCGGAGAACAACCCGCAGCCACCTTGCAACTGCCTTCTAAATACGGTTACATGAAAGAGGTCAGCAAAGGAAAAGATACCTCCTCGGGCCACTGGGAAATGGCGGGCGTGCCTGTTACGTTTGACTGGGGTTATTTTAAGCCCGATTATCCGTCTTTCCCGCCGGAACTAATTGAAAAAATTTGTGCCGAGGCCAATCTGCCCGGTATTTTGGGTAACAAAGCCGCCTCCGGTACTGTGATTATTGACGAACTGGGCGAAGAACATATTAAAACCGGCAAACCGATTTGTTACACTTCGGCGGACAGCGTTTTCCAAATTGCCGCCAGCGAAAAGCATTTTGGCTTGGACCGTTTGTACCAAGTGTGCGAAATTGCCTTCAAACATCTCAAACCGTATAATATCGCGCGCGTGATTGCACGCCCCTTTGAAGGAGAGAAAAAAGGGGAATTTAAGCGCACTAAAAACCGTCACGACTATTCTGTTAAACCACCGCAAGAAACTTTACTAGACGTGATGAAAAAATCCGGCGGAAATGTGATTTCAGTTGGCAAAATTGCGGATATTTTTGCTCAACAAGGTATTACGCGTGCGGTAAAAGCGTCGGGCTTGGAAGAACTGTGGAACGTCACCTTACAGGAAATTAAAAATGCGCCCGCTAACAGTATCATTTTTACTAATTTTGTGGATTTTGATATGACGTGGGGACATCGTCGCGACGTGGAAGGATATAAAAAAGGCCTAGAATATTTTGACTCCCGCTTGCCGGAATTACTCCCCCTACTGACCGAGGATGATATTGTGTTCATCACCGCCGACCACGGATGTGACCCTACCTATAAAGGCACCGACCACACCCGCGAACATGTGCCTGTTATTATGTTTGGCAAGAAAGTGGTACCGGGCTCCGTCGGCGCGCGTGATACGTATGCCGATTTAGGGCAAACCGCCGCCGATTATTTAGGATTACCTAAACTGCAAACCGGAAAGAGCTTTCTGTAAAAGAAATCAAGGAAAATGACTACTCCCCGATAATCTGGGGAGTAGTTATTATCTGATTTTTCTAACTACTTCTCCGCACCAACCCGAAGAACAAGTTAAAGAAGGGACAATCGTTCTTATCAAAATAACCCCTTTGGGATGACTGGCGTTCGCTTGTGCCCAACAATTGTTTTCGTTGATATATAGCCGACAAAAATAAGGTCCTGATCCATATGGAACATGAGAGATAAGCCACGTATCTCCGTCTTTATATATGCCCCACTTACCATCCAACAGAATAGGGGAAGAAGAACTGCTAGCATCCAAACGAGCCTGTGTAATAGGTACTCCGTCCTTATCACTAACTGAGGTAGCTATAGCATCTATATTAGAGCACTTCTCTCCTGTTTCCAAAATACAGGTCTGCCGAGCCGTGCATAACCCTTGAAAAATAGGTAAGACACGCGCCATTTGTGCTTTTTCTACTGCCATTTGATATTGTGGCAAGGCAATCGCAGACAAAATACCAATAATTAATACTACTACTAACAACTCAATAAGCGTAAACGCTTTGCTATTTCTTACAAACATACACAACCTCCTTTGATATTTTTAAATGATACTAAAAAAAACAGTGTCAAGTCTTTTCTTATTTACCTACGATAAAAGGGGCAAAAAGAAAACAACAAATAAGGTTGAAATGCTGAGCAAAGACGACTCAGCATGACATTTACTTATTGTTATTAACTGTCGTCATCCTGAGGCGTTTCTGCTCAGGATCTCAGCCACTTTCGTTTTCAAAACGCCACGAAAAACGGCCCCCGCATCATGCAGAGGCCGTTATATTGTGTTGTTAAAATACTATTTCAACAAGACTTTGCGGGAGAGGCGTACTTTGCCGCTGCCGTCAATTTCTACACATTTCACTTCCACTTCATCGCCCAAGTGCAAGACATCTTCCACTTTGTTAATGCGGTGTTTTTCAATCTCGGAAATATGTAACAGTCCGTCTTTACCGGGCAAGATTTCCACAAAGGCACCAAACGGTTGGATGGATACTACTTTACCTTTGTAAATCTTACCGACTTCCGCTTCGGCAGTCATCATATCGATTTCCGCTTTGGCTTGGTCCAATTTGTCTCCGTTAGCGGCGGCAATAGATACTGTACCGTCCTCTTGGATATCAATCTTGGTACCGGTCGTTTCGGTAATGCGTTTGATGTTTTTACCGCCGGGGCCGATTAACGCACCAATTTTGTCCACGGGGATTTTCATTTTGAAAATCACCGGAGCAAAACGGGATACTTGTTTTCTCGGTTCGGCAATGGTTTTTTCCATGTGTTCCATGATATGCATGCGGCCGCGGGTAGCTTGCGCAATCGCTTGACGCAAAATATCTAAAGGAATACCGGTTTTGAGTTTCACGTCCATTTGGAAGGCGGTAATACCTTGGCGGGAACCGGTCAGTTTAAAGTCCATATCGCCCAAGTGGTCTTCCAAGCCCATAATATCGGACAAGACGACAAATTTACCGTTACCGGAAATAGCACCCATGGCAATACCGGAGCAGGCCGCTTTCATCGGCACGCCGGCATCAAACAGGGCTAAAGAACCACCGCAGACGCTAGCCATAGAGGAAGAACCGTTCGATTCCATAATGTCAGATACAACACGGATGGTGTACGGGAATTCTTCTTCGCTGGGAATAAGCGGCATTAAGGCGCGGCGGGCAAGCTCTCCGTGGCCGATTTCGCGGCGGCCGGGGCTGCGGTCCGGTTTGCATTCACCCGTGGCAAAACCCGGGAAGTTATAATGCAACATAAAGCGTTCATACGAAGTAGGATCAATGCCTTCTACCATTTGTTGGTCGTCAGCCGTACCCAAGGTAGCAACCGCTAAAGATTGGGTTTGACCGCGGGTGAACAAGGCAGAACCATGCGCACGCGGCAAGAGACCCACCATAGAACTTAAGGGGCGGATTTCTTCGGGTTTGCGGCCGTCCACGCGCACGCCTTCATTGAGTACCATGGCGCGGGATTCTTCGTACATAATTTGTTCCAAAGCAAAAGCGGCATACGTAGCGGCATTGTCGCCATAGTTGGCGGTCAATTCTTCCGTAAAGGAAGCTTTGAGCTGGGCTACCTGAATATCGCGGGTTTGCTTATCGGAAAATGCGTGTAAGATTTTTTTGGCTTCTTCGCGGAATTTACCATTGGCCAAATCAGCCACTTCTTGCGGGAGTTTTTCTACCGCATATTCAAATTTGGGTTTACCGCAGAGTTCGCGCAATTTATTTTGCACTTCGCACAATTTATCAATAGCCGGTTTAGCTACTTCCATGGCTTTGATAATAGCTTCTTCTTCTACTTCTTTGGCACCGCCTTCTACCATCAGTAATCCTTGAGCAGAACCTGCGATCACTAAGTCCATATCGCATTCTTCTTCTTGGGATTTGGTCGGATTGACGATATATTCCCCGTTAATGCGGCCGATGCGCACAGCGGCTACCGGCTCATTAAACGGAATAGAAGAAATCACTAAAGCGGCAGAAGAGGCCAAGACGCTGATAATATCGGCGCCATGTTCTTCATCATAAGAAAGCACCATGGCCGTTACGTTGGTTTCGCAAGCAAAACCTTCCGGGAAAATCGGGCGTAAGGTGCGGTCAATAATGCGGGAGCAAAGGGTTTCTTTTTTGCTGGCGCGCCCTTCACGTTTGAAAAATCCGCCCGGGATTTTGCCGGCGGCATAGGTGCGCTCTTTGTAATTGACGGTCAAGGGCATAAAGTCGGAAAGACCCGGCTTTTGTTCTTTGGTGCTCACAGCGGTAGCTAATACCTTTGTATCTCCCAAAGTTACCATTACCGCACCGTCGGATTGCTTGGCAATCAAGCCGGTTTGCAAATTAATGGTTTGTCCGCCAACTTCCACATCCAACGAGTGGATGTCAAATTTGTGGTTGAAATTTTCCATTACGATTATTTCCTCAATTTGAGTTCTTTGGTCAATTGTTGATATTTTTCAAAGTCAGATTTTTTCAAATAAGCCAACAAGCGTTTGCGTTGTCCGACCAGTTTGTTCAAACCGCGTTCACCCGCAAAATCTTTCGGATTAGCTTTCAAGTGATTGGAAATATAAGCAATACGTTCCGTAATCAGCGCGATTTGTACAGCGGCAGAGCCCGTATCATTGGCGCTGGTTTGGAATTTGCCGATAATGTCTTTTCTTTCTTGCATTGAGAGTACCATCTTATTTTACACTTAGGTTGAAAACTGTAACGACCAAGCGTCCCATCACCTTAGGAAACACCGAGCCGGAGTCCAACCTTCTCCTTATTTTAGTTTTTGTTTTAATTTTTATAGACTACTCGTATATTATAGCAAATAAAAAGCCCCCTTGCGCGTACCAAAATGCAGGGGGCTCTGTTATAAGGAAATTATAGCATTTATTTCATGTATTGCGGGTCACAAGTAATGCCGCGTGAGGCACAGCTGGGAGCATAACTGGGACAATTGTTTCCACAACAACATGAGGTGTCATCATAGGTTGAACGCACATCTGTATTAAACGGATCAAATGACCCACAAGCGAACGCACCTGCATTGGCATAACAAATAGCTCCGTTTTTAAAAGTAGAAGCCCGGCAACTATATCCTGCATTCGCTATACAAAAGCCTCCGTCAAAAGTCGCGCTACGACAGGAATCTATTGCATTACATACTGCGACTCCTTCCTCCCCGACAATTTTATTTGTTCCTACATTCTCAAACCCGCATTGTCCATTTCCCAAATAATCCATGTTTAATGCATCACAACGTGTTTGATCGTCTTTATAACATTTTGTTTTGCTACTGCTCCAGCTACCAGTTGCCGCTCCACAGGTGGCTTTATCCACGGATTGATCTAACAAATATCTCGTATATCCATCATCGGTATTTTTTAAGTATTGTCCTAGTAATAATTTCTCACAAAGTCGGTTTGCTCTTTCGTCTCCGGCAAGTGCTTCACAATGTAGTTGTCCGGCAAATTTCGGGTTATCATCTAAATAGCTGGCCAGCCGTACATTGGGTAGCTTACTGTTCGTAACACGGATGACATTCGGATCTGCCGTATTATTGGGCGTTACCAAGGCAAAGGTTAAATCAGCATTATTCATGGTAACGTCCAAATTAGCCATATTATCTGTATAAGCGCCATTGGTCATTTTAATGGCTTCTTCGGCGTCTTTAATGGCTTTGGCTCCGGGGAGCATTGTACTCCAATGGCTCTTATCTACTGCCCCTTGATACATGGGGATAGCAATAGCACTTAACACTCCGATAATGAGAACTACAATTAATAGTTCTATTAAAGTAAAGGCTTTCTTTGACATTTTTATTCTCCTGTTTAATCATCTTAAAACGCCCGTAATGCAACGTTTAACGACTCAGTGTCTTAAAAACAGCGGCGTCATAAAAAAATGGTAGCAAAAAAAAAAAACAAGTCAAGCCTTTTTTATTTCCCGACGAAAAAACGACCAATCAAGAACACGGCAGGGGCAAAAAGAAAACCCCGCTCGCTTGAGCGGGGTTTTGTAATACTGTTACCTATTATTTATCGCGTAAAGTTAACACTTCATCTATAATGCCATACGCTTTTGCTTCTTCGGCTGACAGATAATAATTTCTTTCGCTGTCTTGGCGAATTTTTTCTTTGGGTTGACCGGTGTGTTTAGCCAAGATGTCTAATAAATGTTCTTTATTATCTCTCAGTTCCCGTGTTTCAATTTCTATATCAGTCACTTGTCCGGAAATTCCGCCTCCCCAAATAAGTGGCTGGTGAATCATAATGCGGGCATGCGGCAAAGCATATCTGCGCCCTTTAGAGCCGGAAGCGAGTAACACTGCTCCGAAGCTCATCGCCTGTCCCATGCAGATGGTGGTAATCGGGGCCTTGATAAATTGCATGGTATCGTAAATAGCTAGTCCCGCCGTCACCATTCCGCCCGGTGAATTAATATACAAATTGATTTCCCGTTGTGAATCTTCCGCATCCAAGTATAACAACTGGGCGATAATCATATTCGCGCTGGCCGTATCCACTTCTCCTTCGCGACCGCCTACAAAAATAATACGGTCTTTGAGTAATCTGGAAAAAATATCGTAACCAACATTTTTCTCAATAATAGTAGGTATAATCATAATTTCTCCTAAAATGAATTTCTTTTATTATACGAAAAAACTGATCTCATTGAGGCAATTTAATGCGTATCCAAGTGAAAAGAAGGTTGTAGCGGATCATATAGTTGCTCGGCAAAATAGGCACTTGCGAAAAGCAAATTGTTCCAAGTATCTTCTTCTAGTTCCCTCTCCATAAAATTCATATTTTCTTCGGCAAAAAAATGATTATAAATTTCCACGAGCCGGTTTAAGAGTAGGCAGTCGCTTCGCACCAGTAAATATCCTTGCTTGCTTAATACTTCCTTTTGTTGCAAGCCGGCCACAAGAAAAATGAGGTTTTCTAAATCAATTTTGTCGTAATGCATAGGAAGATGCACTTATTTCATCTCAGACCATTCCAGCCACACCTGCACCAAGAGCAAAAGTAGCGCAATGCATTGCAACAATATAGAAGGGAAATAAGTCATAGATTAGCGCTAGTTGAGTTAGCAATGTGCCAAATACTACTTAATTTCTGATGAGGACTAAAATTAATTATTTTGTAACTTTACTAACTCAACTAGCTTTTTATTTGGTAAAATAAGACCGCATAGATCTGGAAAAAATATGCGGTCGGGACGTTGAAGAGCAAAACATCACAGGGCCATGATGCAGAACCGGGGGCCGGTCCCTCTTCCATTCATATGTTGCTACATATGGTGCCGTCCGCAGAAAATGTATTGGCGCACCCAGTTTATCTTGTGTTAGTATAGTAAGTTTTGTTAGCGTTTGTCAAGCACTTTCGATTTTTCCGATTGCAACACTCATATACCGAAGAGGAAAAGATATGAATAAATTTGAAAAACAGCTTGAAAAATGGAATAACGGCATCTTGCGCGGGGCCCAAGCAAAGTTAGCAAAAGCGTTGGGCGTATCCACCGCCACCACCGCTTTATGGGCAACCGGCAAGCGGCACCCATCCAAAGGCTATGTGGCCCAAATGGCCTCCCTCTTTAATCTAGATACGTACAGCGTGTTGAAATTATTTGAGAAACAACCCTCTGTCATCTACCCAGACCCGATTTCCTTTCCAACCACCTATGCACTCAGAGAAAGAGCCGATGACGGGAGTTATTTCGCCTCTTCTGTGTCGGAAACAGACAATTTGTATTCTCAAAGCAATTCCGTAAAAATCCCCTTCGTTCGCACCTTGCAAAATACTTTTCCTTACTATCAGGAAGAAGATGTGATAGAGTGGTGGAGCATCCCCCGAAGATACGCCCAAGGAGCCAGATTTTTAATCGCCAGCCAGTATTTAGGCATAGAAGATGCCGTGTCTTCTGATGATTTATCTCTTGTCAAACCTTGCACGGAATTAACAGGTCAAGCTGTCATGATTTTCACAAACGGAAAAGGCAAATATATCGTCAGAAAAATTATTCATCATGCACAAGCGCTACATTATGAAGCCTTTCCAACCCATAAAATTGTGACGGTAAACAAGCAATTTTATCCTCTCGGGCAAATCATAAAAAGGATTAAACCGCTATAGCCTTTTATTTCTCGTAAAAGCTCTGCTATATTCACCACTTACCCAAAGCGAGTGAAGGATAAATAGTTGGATTTTGTCTATAAATTGAGCTTACAATTAGCAGTCTGTCCCTGTTTGTATTCTCATAAATGGTTCTTTACCCAGAAAAATTGCTGATTTAAGTAAATTTTGATATAATATGTCAAGGGTTTTTATGCAAACAGCGGCACAATTAGTTCATCGTTTTACCGAAATACAACAAGCAATAGAACAGGCGTGCCGTCAGAGCTCTCGACAAGAGAAAGACGTTTCTGTCATGGCCGTCACCAAGTACGCCGCAGACGAAGATGTTTTAACACTTTTAGATACCGGTCTTATTAAGCATATTGGCGAAAGCCGCGTACAACAAGCCGTAAAACGCTGGACGCAACCCTCTTTTGCAAAACATCACGTTGTAAAGCATTTTATCGGACATTTGCAAAGTAATAAAGCCGCCCAAGCGGCCAAGCTGTTTGATTTTATAGATTCAATTGACAATATACAAATTGCGCAGGCATTGGATTTGCAGGCACGGAAGTTACATAAAACCTTGTACGTCTTATTGCAAATTAAATTAACCCACAAAGAAAGCCAATCCGGTCTTTCCCTAGAAACTGCCCCGCAATTATTAAAGCAATTAGCGTCATTGCAACATATACGTCCTTGCGGATATATGGCTATCGCCCCTCAAACAGAGGACAAGGCTCTCTTGCACGCTTTGTTTAGCCAAGTGCGCCAAGCCTTTGAAAGGGATTTTCCGGTCGGAAACGGGCCGCGCTATTTATCCTTAGGAATGAGCGAAGATTTTGCCATAGCTGTACAAGAAGGTTCCACTTTACCGCGTATAGGTAGCAAGTTATTTGCGCAAGATTTGGAGGAGTTATGATTATTAAGGTAAGAGTTATTCCTACCACAGGACACAATGAAATTATCAGCCGTATCGGCAGTGTCTTGCGGATGAAAATTAAAAATAAGCAAGTAGATGATGATATTGCCAATGGTATTATGAAAACGTTTTTAGCTGATTTTTTTGCCGTACGCGAGGATCAAATTATCATTATCAAAGGCGAAAAAGGCAAAGAAAAAACAGTAGAAGTGCGCGATAAAAGTGAAGAAGAACTCCGCCAAATCATGGACTCTATTCCCTAATCTTTCTGTTTTTCAAAAACCCCCGCTCCGAACTACTGAGCGGGGGTTTTATTATATATAATTAGCATTTCGGTACATTATTGGGACAATAAAGCCCTTCGCAACAAGCAGTACCCTCATATGTTGTCCCAAAACCGCAGCCATTTGATGGTGTTGTAGCTATACATTTACTACCACTTTTGTAAACAGTGTAAGCACCGCCACAACAATTCCAACAATTAGATTCACATATTCCGCCTTCATTGACAATCACATTAGAGCAACCATTTTTACACACGCCACCTTTGTTAATTTGAGAGTATTCACAAGACCCATTGCACACGCCACCTTCATTGACAGTTGAATAAAAACAAGCCCTATCATTCCAAGAACCCTTGCACTCTCCTCCGGCATTAATAGTAGAATACTGACATCCACCGGCACTACCAGTCCCGCTGACTTGACATACTCCTCCCTCATTAATTACCGCATTATTACAACCGCCTCCCTGATTTGCACGGCAGATTCCGTCTTCTTCAATAGTTACATTTTTGGTATTGGTATATCCGCAAACTCCATTTGTATACGGCATGCCATTGGCTTTGCAACGGTCTTCTTCTGTTTTAAAACATTTTGTGTTCTTTTTAGACCAGGTACGGCTGACATGATCACACGTGGCTTTATCAATCTCTTGGTCTAATAAATAGGCCGTGTAACCGTCTGCGGAAGTTAAATCTTGACCCATGAGTAATTTTCCGCACAGTCTTTCGGCCCGTTCATCTCCCGTCTTGGCTTCACAATGTAACTGCCCGGCAAACATCGGACTTTGGTCTAAATAACTGGCTAATCGTACATTAGCTAACTTACTATTCGTCACTCTGATTACATTGGGGTCAGCGGTATTATTGGGCGTTACTAATGCAAAGGTTAAATCAGTATTATTCATAGTAACATCTAAATTAGCCATATTATCTGTATAAGCTCCATTGGTCATTTTAATGGCCTCTTCGGCATCTTTAATGGCTTTGGCTCCGGGGAGCATGGTACTCCAATGACTTTTATCTACTGCTCCTTGATACATCGGTATTGCAATAGCAGATAAAATACCGATAATAAGAACTACGATTAATAGTTCTATTAAAGTAAAGGCTTTCCTTGACATTTTTATTCTCCTGTTTAATCATCTTAAAACGCCCGTAATGCAACGTTTCACAAGCAAGTGCCTTGAAAA
>JAFXOI010000028.1 GCA_017528825.1 Elusimicrobiaceae bacterium
CGTTGATTTGAAAAGGTTCTTCTTCGCTATATCTTACCCCGATTCCGCCGGTTTCACTGGCTCCATACAATTCAACCACCCGCTCGGCTCCGGCCTGTTTTAACCTATCAAACAATCCTTTTGGGCAAGGGCCTGTAGAGGTTACCGCCGTAACCCCCGAAGGGAATTTGTTTTCCGCCTTCAAAAAATATTCCCAAAACAGGGGAAACCCCGCCACTACATCTCCGCCACGTAGCAATGAGAACCATGGTTGCAGAGGAATAGGAG
Source organism: Elusimicrobiaceae bacterium (assembly GCA_017528825.1). Taxonomy (NCBI): domain Bacteria; kingdom Pseudomonadati; phylum Elusimicrobiota; class Elusimicrobia; order Elusimicrobiales; family Elusimicrobiaceae; species Elusimicrobiaceae bacterium. Next base: position 268 of record JAFXOI010000028.1, read on the forward strand.
CAAGCGGCTGGCAAGGGATCTTAAACAAAGAAGAGAAAAACACCGCAAACGATAACCCATACAAATGTTGACGAGGAGTAAGCGTAATAAAACGATTGGCTTGTTGAAAGTGTTTTCCAACACTGAAACCTTCAATCTCCATCATTTTCTCTGTATGCAAACATTGTTTGGGTGCGCCCGTACTGCCGGAGGTGGCCAATTGCACAAATCTATTCTGCTCATAGGCATGATAGGCTTGCTCTGTAAGGTCTGATAAATGGACAAACTCTGCCGGTTCAAAACCAAAGAAAAGCCCCACTTGCTGTATGGCAGCACGTTGTACAGATTGTGGTATTTTTGGCAAATCTAACTCTTGCGGAGCATCAAAAAAAGCGAAAGTATCTAGCCGTTGTTTGACAAGTTCGGTACGAAAAATATCACTAATAATACAGCCAATTTGCTTACGCGAGAACATAAGGTTTTCCCTCTATATGCAGAATAGTTCCGGCAAATTGTTCCCGCATGGAAAAGGACACATTTTCTTTAAGATATTTGTCCAGTAACAGCAAACTGTGTGCACACGAACATATGGGCAATTGCGGCTGGCTGTGCGTGGTTACATCGTCGGTACGTGAAAGTTGCACTTTATCTAGTACAAATTGTGTGGTTTGAGTAGGTGCCGCGCTCACTACTAATGCCCCGGCCACCCGCGTGGCGGTAGCTTGCGGCTGATAAATCAAAGGATCAAATACCTTACTGTCCTTCTGAATTTGCTGTGTTAACAAAGGGTTAACGTCTTCCGTCAAAACAACTAGTACCTGCGAACACATTTTGTGGGTTAAAAATTGTTGTGCGGTAAGTAAAGCTCCTGCAAAAGAAGAATCCAACTGCCCTGTAATGACGCAGGGCCCCTTGATATGCAGAAACATAGAAAGCAGTAAGGCCACGGAATTATGCACGGAACTGGCAAAAGCTGTCGGAGAGGATAATTCGTCGCCGTCTTCTATAATGCTATCCATAAATTTCAAGGTACTTCCCAATGCGCCGGCTCCTATAGCCATACTAATACCCATATTGGCTTGATCGGTTTTTTCTAATTTAGCGTGCGCTAAAGCCCGACAAGCACACAATAAAGCATTTTTGGAAATCTGTTCCGCACGACGCAAAGAACGCACCTCTACAAAAGGTGCCAACTCTTCCGGTTGGGCATCTGCCGTTAAACACGAAAATCCGTTAACATAGAGTTTAGAAAGCATCGCTCGCCCCCAGTACAATAGCGGCATTGCACCCGCCAAATGCCAGTGAATCCGACACCGCAAAACGTTTCTGAATAGATGTGTGTTGAGTGGTAGGTATGAGTTGTAATTTTTCATCCGGCGTGGTAAACCCAACCGTAGCCGGGAGTAAACGTTTATGTAACGCTTGAAGTGACAAAACCGCCTCTATTGCACCGGCAGCTCCCAGTGTGTGGCCGGTTGCTCCCTTTGAACCCCAAACCGGAACCTGAGGCAATATCGCATTAAAAGCGATAGATTCAGCACTGTCGTTGGCTTGGCTGGCTGTTCCATGTGCATTGATAAAGGCAATATCTTGTAGTTGCACTCCCGATTCTTTTAATGCAAAAGACAAAGCCTTTTGAAGGCCAATCCCTTGCGGATCAGGCGCCGTAGGATGAAAGCCATCACAAGCATTACCATAGCCAAGCACATATCCTTGGCAGGGTAATTTTAACTGCTGGGCTGTTTTCTGACTAGTTAACAGCAAGGCAGCCGCTCCTTCCCCGATATTAATACCTTGACGGGTTTTACAAAACGGGCGGCACCGTTCGGGCGTAGATACGAGCAAACGAATAAATCCATCATACGGACTTTCCGTAATTTCATCGGTTCCACCACACAAAACCACATCGCATAAATCCGTTTCTATCCAATTTTTGGCTAGACCAATCGCATCTGTTCCACTGGCACAAGCCGTTACCACTGTTTGAAAAGGTCCTTCAAAGTGAAAATAACTACTAACCCACTGCGCCAAGGGAGTATCTAAATAAGTTCTAAGCCCGGCAATATCTTGCGTAGACAATTGACCTTCTTTCCAATGACGATAAATAGGGAAACAATGAAAAGAAGGATGAACGGAAGCCCCGATGATAACGCCTACTCGTTTGGGGTCTAATTGCTGTGGAGAAATACCTGCTTGAGCAAATGCCTGTTTAGCTGCTTCTATAAAAAAGAACTGACTGTGCGTCATATCAGCCGGTTTATCTTTATATTCATGGGGGGGAACTAAAAACACGGGATATTTATGGGTGTAAGTACTGCTAACGCGCCCGGTGGGTAGCACAAAATACGCATCTGCGTTTAATACACCATTAAACGCATTTGTTACCGTGTTTCCACACGCACATAGGCAACCCATGCCTGCTACCGGCACCTGATTTGAAAACGTCATTTTTTACGATTTTTCTCAATGTAATCGGCTAATGTTCCCAAAGTTTTGAATACTTCACGGCCTTGTTGCATATTTTCAATTAAAATGCCGTATTTCTTTTGCAAAAGCATAATAAGTTCCACAGCATCCAAACTATCCAAACACAGGCCCGTATCGCCGAATATGGCATCATCCGCACCAAAACCGGAAATATCATTACCGCCCAGATCGATATTCTCAGTAATGAGCGTTTTAATTTCATCAATTGTTTGTTGTGTCATAGTCGTTCCACCAGTCAAAATAGTTAAAGAACTGATACGGATATTTTATACAAAATTCCGTTAAGCCGTCTATAAATTGTTGGGCATAGGGCTGATAGTACTGTTTGTTTGAGCCCGCGTCTTTCACATACATAGGCGCTAACACCAAACTACTCAACTGCCCGCGTTTTTCCCACGGGAAAAAAGCAATTACTATGGGGGCCCCCATGGCAGCCGCCAGACGATAAAAACTATAAGGCACGCGCACGGTGCCACCTAAAAACTGTACTTCTACCGCATTTTGCGGATTGCCAAATACTCTATCCGCCATGGCACATACAATTTCTCCTCTTTGAAGTGCGCTCATCATTTCCGGCACGCCGCCCAAGGGCCCTGCCGGATTAATCAGCGTAAAGGGGGCTTTCTTTCCGCTATGTTCCGCGACCATTTTATCATTGTCTTTAGGGTTATGGTAGTACAAAATATGCATCGGTGTATTCAAAAATTGCATACAATTAACCGCACTTTGCCAACATCCCACATGGGCCGTAAGTAGCAAAAGTCCTTTGCCTTGACCGATGAGGTCTTCACACATTTTTCGGGCTTGTGGGTCGGAAATAAACTGTGTACTTCCTAAAATTCCTAATGCGGCCCTATCAACTAGGGTCCTTGCAAAGGTTAAATTCAGACGAAAAGTATGCTTAAAAAATTCCCATTTTGTCTGGGGAGTAAATCGCCGCATGATATAAGCGCGAGATTTATTACGTACCGATTTGTGAAGACAATATACCAATACTAACGGATATAGAAATAAATAGGCAAGCGGGCGGCCGCCAAACGAAATTAACGCATATACAAAGCGATGTTTTAAGCGTGAAGCCATACTGCGGCCTGTGTTTTCTTCATGCACGTTCATGCAAACTCCTACGCAATATAAAGCCGATTATTGCTACCATCACAAATATAATCCCAGCCAGACAAGGCGCCACTACCAAAGAACCCAAAATCCACTCCCAAATACGTTGTAAGGCCTGCTTACCTAGTGTAGTCATTGTAAACTCTGTAAGCCAATGCCCGTGACGTAGAAAATATCCTACTTCAATGCATAATGCCGGTACAAAAGGGCCAATGCATAATTTTTCAAATCCGACACATAAGAGCCGGTTTAGGTTCCACCACCCCGCTCCCCAAAACAGCCACACTTGCCGAATCCCTATAAACGCAATTGAACCGCAAAAAATACCCCAAGCTGCAGATAAGGCATTACGAACGGTACTGCCCGGAGCGGTTAAATTACTTCGCAGTGTTTGCCAATAGTTTTGTTTCGTAAGCTGGCCTTCTATTTGCTGGTATTGACGGTGGGCAATGGGTAACATGGAACGTACCGTCAAATAAGTGTTTAGTACCGTTAGACGCAAATTATCCTTCCATTGGTTAAAGTGTGAAATCCGTTCTTTAGGATAACTAACAGAAACAGGTATTTCTTCAACTGAAAAACCAGCCCATAAAGCTCGCACCACTACTTCCACCTCAAAACTGTAACGTTTGCTCCGCAGGGTTAGTACCTGCAACACATCCACGGGATAACATCGATACCCGCTTTGAATATCATGGACTTCTTTTCCAGTCTGTACACGCACCCAAAAATTCCCGAATTTACGTCCGAAACGAGAAGCGAACGGAACGGTCTGATCAAATTTACGTACTCCGATAATCAGCGCTTGCGGATGTTGATTAGCGGCCTGAATAAAAAGCGGGATTTCACTGGGGTCATGTTGGCCGTCCGCGTCCACGGTAATGAGATGAGTAAATCCATGTTCTTTAGCCCAGCTAGCTCCTGCCAAAATAGCACTTCCCTTTCCCTGATTAGGGGTTTGCCGAAGGAAATGCACACTTAGTCCTTGTAAACACTTTTCGGGAGAGGCATCGCTTCCGTCATCCACCACCAATACATGCGGCCAAAATGCACAACATTTTTCAGCCACTTGTCGCAAAGTGGCCGCGTGATTATAGTGTGCAATGACAACTAAAAATGTTATTTGGGTTGTAACTTCCCCTGTTTCCATGCTTGGCATATTTTCTCGTAAAAAGCGGGTCTTTCGAATAGAACCTGCCGGTCCTTATCCATTAAAAGCTGTACACTATACCCACGAGCCATAACGTTTTTCTGCTCATCTAATATCGTAAAATCCACATTGAGCCGTACAGCTTGCGTATAAAACAAACGGGCTTTCACCTCGTAAGTATGCCCATAGGTAAGCGGAGCTAAATAATCCAAATGCATTTGTCGAACAGGCAAAAGGACTCCGTTTCTGAAAAAATCTCCATACCCTATTCCAAAGGCATCCCCTAAGGCCATACGGGCATCTTCACACATAGCTACATAGTGCCCATGCCATACAATTTGCATCACATCCATTTCGTGAAAACGTACGGTATGAAATATGGACTTTTCAAGAGGCGTAGGATCGGTGGCTTCTTGTTTGAAATAGGTATACTTTTTCATGATTTCCTC
>JAFXOI010000029.1 GCA_017528825.1 Elusimicrobiaceae bacterium
AACGGAAAATGAACGAGCTCCAGGGACTGGGAGCAGAGGAAACCTATCAGCGCCGGTATCTGTATTTAATGATGTTGGATATCGTGGAGGACGATACCTACGACGCTACCCAGGGGAAAGAAAAGCCGGTTACTCCCTCCGGGAAGAAAGGAACGCCGCCGGCCACGCCGGAAGAACGCAAGGAAGCAGTTAAGACTCTTACTGATCAGAGCGGTAAGGCTACCGAAGTCCAGAAAAACAGTATTAAAAAAGGTTTGCAGAAATTACGGGACACCGGCGAGGATCACGAGGAGTTTATCGCCAGTACGGTAGCGAAGATGAAAGCCGGGGCCACGGCAGAAGAAGCCGAAAAGCTGATCAGTGAAATCGGAAAGCGCTTGTATCCGGATGGCGAATAAATGGCAGTTAAAAAAATAAAATGGCTGGATAGCCATATCGAAGTAGAGCCGGTTAAGAATCCGAAAAAGATTACCGCTACCCGGCTGGCTGCTATCCTGGGGCTGAACCGGTGGAGCACTCCCTTTAAAGCCTGGTGTGAGATTACCCGGACGTATGAGGAACCGTTCGAGGATAACCAGTACACGCTGGCCGGTAAGGCGATAGAACCTATCTTAATTAAAATGCTGGAAAAACGGTATTTTATGGATATTCAGGATCCGACGGACGTTTACGGCCCGGACTACTTTAAAAAAACCTGGGGCGATTTTTTCCGGGACGTGAAAGTATTCGGCGGTATGTGGGACGCTATCGGAGACAATACGATAGTAGAAATCAAAACCACCAAACGGGCCGAGGACTGGCTGGAGGATACGCCGGAATATTATAAGGCCCAGGCGGCGCTGTATGCGTACCTCTCCGGCTGTGAAAATATTATTTTCGTCTGTGGCTTCCTGACGGATGAGGACTATCAGAATCCGGGAAACTTTAAGCCGGTGGTAGGCAAAAATACCATTATACGGGATTATAAACTGTCCGAAATTTATCCGGATTTTGAGAATACGCATATCAAACCGGCTACCGAGTTCTGGAAAAAGTATGTGGAAACGGGTATCTCCCCGGATTATGACGAAAAAGCCGACGCTGATATTATCGCAGCGCTCCGGAAAACGACGGCTGACGTTAACGAAGATATCGCCGTTACGCTGAAACGCATTGACGAGCTGAAAGAAAAAATCGCTGCCGTTTCCGTCCAGCTGGATCCGCTGGAGAAAGAACTGAAAGCAGCTGAGGAACAGTTAAAAACTTACCTCAAAGGCAAATTTACCGACGGTATCGACAAGGTAAATATCAGCAGCAGCCACTACTGTTTTACTCTGGCTAAATGCCAGTCTGAAAAGGCAGATACTGCCAAACTGAAAAAAGCCGGCCTGTGGAAAGAGTATTCCACCGTTACGACTACGTACCGGCTGACAAATAAAATTATTGAAAAGAATGAGGAGGAAAAATCATGATTACATTATCCGACAGCAATTTTACCGTTATCCCTGAGGGCCGTCACGTTTTCAAAATTACCGAAGTTGAATATAAAGAGGACTTTGGCAAAATGAATATCACGCTGGTTACGGCTGACGGCAGTAAACAGATCGAGCGCTTTTCCCTGATTAAAGGCGGCGAGGTAAACGAAAAGGCCCTGAACGCTTTCAGCTATTTCGCACGTCAGGCGTTTAATAATCCGGGACTCTCCGGCGAAATCGACGAAAACGATTTGGTAGGCTGCTATATCGACGCTGAGGTTACCCACCAGGTATTACCGTCTAATAAAGATCCGCAGAAAACCGTTACGTTCGTGCAGTTAAAGGATTACAAACCGGCCTCCGGTTTTAACTCCCCAGCTGCTGCCTCTAAAAAAGTCGTTGATATTGACGACTTTTAAGGAATGAAAGAGTCGAGACTGCAGCGCCAGATTATCGACTACCTCGACAGTATCGGAGCCTATACACTCAATGTATACGGCTCCGGTATGACTGGCAAAGGTACGCCGGATATCCTGGCCTGTTATAAGGGCTTATTTATTGCGATAGAGACTAAAGTCGGAAATAACCGGCTGGCGCCGGCCCAGAAAATTATCCGGAAACGGATTATCGAGGCAGGCGGTATCCACGTCGTACCTTATTCTCTTGAGCAGTTCATTTCAGACTTTAACGAGGCGGTTGGTAATGAAAGATAACATCTATATCATTTTAGATTCAAATAAAAAGCCGCTGCACAAATTTAAAGACGGGAAAGCCAAAACCTGGGACGAGGTGAAAGACTTTAACAATATCGGAATGATAGTACCGGAGCCGTTTATCGTTCTGGACTTTGACACGGTTTCGGATTATCAGATCATGTTAAAGATAATCGAGGATTTGGATCTGCATTGTAATGTAATGAAAACCTCCCGTGGTTATCATGTTTGGTTTAAATCTGCCGAGCCTTGGAAAAACTTTGTAAAGAGCCGGCTGGCGCTGGGTATTTATTGCGACTGCCGCTCCTACGGAAAAAACGGCTACGTCAAAATTAAGGATGACGGGGTTCTCCGGAAATGGATCCGGCGGTATGACGATAACGATATCAGTTATGTACCGAAATACCTCTACCCGGTGAACCGTACCGGCAACAATTTTTCGTTTAAGGGAATGAAGTCCGGGGACGGCAGGAACCAGGAGCTGTTTAATTACATTGTGTTCCTCCAGAGCAAAGGCTTTAAACGGGACGAGGTTAAATACACGCTGGAGCTCATTAATAAATATGTCTTTGCGGAATCCCTGGCTCCCTCCGAAATGGCTACCATTATCCGGGACGAAGCATTTAAAACGGACGAGGAAGTCGAGCAGGAACAGAAAAAAGCAGCGTCCAAAAAGTTCCGGCATGATTTATTGGCTGCCGAGCTGGCGAAAGAAAAGCATATCATTTGTGTGAATAATATCCTGTACATCTATCTGGAGGGATATTACCAGCCGGCCCAAATCGAAATCGAAAAGGAAATGATCCGACGGGTTCCGGATATCACCAGCCGGCAACGGGACGAGGTAATCAAATACCTAAAGATTCTGACGTACAAAGACCGGGACGATATCAAAGTGAATCCGTATATCATTAATTTGATGAATTGCCGGCTAAATATCACTAACGGTAACCGGCTGGATTATACGCCGGAGGCTATCGAGTTCGAGCGGCTGCCGGTAAATTATGACAGCTCCGTTTACTGCTCTTCCGTGGATAAACTGTTAAACAAAGTCTTTTGCGCTGACCGGGAGTGTATGGATCTGTTCGAGGAAATCCTGGGCGACTGTCTGCTCCACAAAAATATTTATCAAAAGGCGTTCCTGTTTTATGGCAGCGGCTCTAACGGTAAGAGTACCATTTTAAAACTGATCCGGAAGTTAATCGGCCCGGATAACGTCAGTACCGTCTCCCTGGATCAGCTGAGTACGAATTTCATGGCTGCAGAGCTGGAGAACAAGCTGGTTAATATCGGCGACGATATTAATTACAAACCGATTAAAGACAGCGGCACGTTAAAAAAGCTGTTTTCCGGAGAACCGCTGACAGTACAGCGAAAATTCGCTCCTCCCTTTGTCCTGGAATCCTATACGACGCATTTGTTCAGCTGTAACGAGATACCCAGGAACAGCGACAAATCGGACGGTATGTACCGGCGCTGGTGCTTTGTTCCTTTTAATGCCAAATTTACAAAAGACGATCCGGATTATGATCCCTTAGTTTTTGAAAAGGTTTCTACGCCGGAGGCCCTGAGCTATCTTTTGAACTTGGCGATTAAAGGGCTCCGGAGATTACGGCGCCGTGGCTACTATAAAGAGCCGGCTGTAGTCCAGGAGGCTATGAGGCTGTACGCTATTGAAAATAATTCCGTCCTCAGCTGGATAGAGGACGAGGAAATCACCCGGGAGCACACGCTGGAAACTCCCAGGGACGGACTGTACGCCCGGTATAAAAACTGGTGCCAGCTCTCCGGGATCCGGGAGGCCGTAGGCAGAAAAACCTTTTATAAAGAAATCTGTAAAAAGTACGGGCTGTCGGCAAAGTCCCGGCTCCGTAAGGCTGACGGTAAGCGCTATTTCGTAGCGGCGCTGGATTTTTAGGAGGTATCGTGAACGCTTATATTTTCTGCAGCCTTTTGGTTTTATTGAGCTGTGTACTGTTTTGTTTGATGTTTTACCGAAATACAAGGAGGAAATGAAATGTCACTTATATCAGTTATGTCACATTTAGCCTGTGTGTTTATCGGTGCAGTAATCGGCATTTGTATTATGTGCCTGGTTTCCGTAAACAGGGAGGACGATTACCGTGATTACAGATAAGCCCATTGATTTGAAAAAGGCCTGGGAAAAATTCCTGAAACGCCAGAAGAAAAAGGAGAAAAGCAAAAATGCCAAAACCAAAGGAAATATTGAAAATCGAGGATAAAACAGACGGTTATTTCTTTTTATGCCCGTACTGTAACCGGTATGTAGTGCGTTCTTCCGGTTTGCAGCAGTGCCTGGCTTGCGGCGGTATCGTAGACAACGACCACGCACAGATAGCTCCACGGCCCAAACGGGTTAAGTTCGACGGGAAACACTCCTGGAGGTAACTATGTTAAATCTGGAAAATAAAAAGCTGTGCCGGTATGTCCTGTACAGAAAAGGCATACAAAATCAGATTCTGAAACTCATGGAAGAAATGGCAGAACTCAACCAGGCGTTAATCAAAAATATTCTGTATCCGGAGGAGAACGCCTGGGAGGAGAAAGTCAAAGAGGAAACGGTAGACGTAATCGTAACACTCACCCAGCTGCTTATGATTAAAGGCTACGATAAAGAGCTGATTAACGAGCTGGCCAAAGGCAAACTGCAGCGAACCATAGACAAGATTAAAAAAGGAGAGGAGTAACACGAATGAAATGTCCAAGATGTAATGGAAAAAGATGTGAGCCAGATAACAGCGGATCCCTTGTGTGGAGAGCATGTAAAATGTGCCACGGTACAGGAATAGTTCCTGATAATAACGAAAATTGGTTTTGCTCACTTTCAACGGAAGAAAAGGCAGAAGTAATTGCTCAATTAAGTTCCTACGGTGGAAATGTGGACGCAATATTAGATTGGCTAAAGGGTGAACATAGACAAGATTAAAAAGGAGAGGAGTAATGAAATACTTAATTATACTGGTGGTGTTCTGGCAGCTCCTTGATACCTCTGCTTATTGTGAGACGGGGAACCGGACGGCTTCCGGAGTCTGGCCGAGGGCTTATCATACTTGCGCCGCTGACCATTTGCCATTCGGAACCAAAGTGATTTTACCGGATAGCACAGTCTGGACTGTCGAGGATCGTTTCGGAGGAAATTATAAGGATAAGCTCGATCTGTACCTGGGAAAATACGAAAAGGCTATCAGATTTGGGAGGCAAAAATTATTATGTCAAATTATAACACCCGATTAAAGACGGTGGCGCTGGATCAGGATATGGAACTTATACTGATATCGGCTCTCCGGTATGCGATAGGGAGAGCTACGTATATGCCGGAAACGACAATGAATTTTGTACGTCCCCTACTCCCTCACATGACATTAAAATCGCTTTATGTAATTGAGAATGATTTGAAAGATGAGTTTTCAAGATGTGAACGGCTTAATTTAACGCTGCCTTATGAGGACGAGTGGATTAATTTCGCTTTGGATGTACGGAAAGAGAAAGAAAAGAAAGGAAGTTCCGGTAAATGAACAAACGGGAGATTAAAATGACGTTTCTACTGAGTTACAGCATAATGAAAGAACGTATTCTCATTCTGACGGAACGCAGGAGAGCCTATGAGGACGACTGTTACGGAATTAAGGCTGTCACCTATTCCGGCACTCCCAAAGGTAGCGACGTGGTTGATCTGTCGAACAAAGTCAGCAAATTGTTATCGTTAACAGAGGATATCGATAACGAAATCCGGGAGCTCACCGGGAAAATGGAATACATTAATACTGTGATTCATACCCGGCTAAAAAATTACCGGCTGATAAGCGTACTGGAACTCAAATACATTGACGGGCTGCAGCGAAAGCAGATCGCCCAGATTATGGACTGCAGCGTACAGAAAGTGGATAACCTGACAGCGAAAGCGATTATGGTTATCAAAATCAAAGAAACAGACTTAAAAAAGGTTTTATAACCATTTGTAACAGTTTGTAAACGTTTATAAGTTTGTATAAGTTTTTAGAACAAATTGTAAACTTATATGCTTTACAGAAACCGGAATCTGTTTTATAGTGTAATCGGTAAAAAGAAGGTTTTTAAAACTTTTTCCAGCTTTTTACCTTTCCTCTCATTCCGAGAGTCGGTTCAGGTCGCAGGAGCCGGCTCTCTTTTCATTTGTGAGGTTTAAAGGTAACAGGTGGTAACAAAATCATGTTTATCATTCTGTTACCTATCCAAACGCAGATGAATACTGGCTTTGAAGCACTTTGAACAAAAAGGCGGTAACAAAACGATTTTTCATTCTGTTACCTCATAAAGCCAGTAACCATGCGGTTTACAGTGGTTTAGGTAACATAATATATAATATTTTTTATTTATATAAATAAATAAAAGTAATATATATAATATATAGTAAATGTGTTACTAATATATATAAAGGTTTAGGCCTAAATTCTGTTACCTGTTACCTTTTACAAAGAATCCAGTAATAGCGCTGTTTGCTGGGTAACAAAACGGATTTTAGGTTTTATTTTGTTCTGTTACTTTCGTGAGTTTCTGTTACCTGGTGAAAATAATGTTATATGCTTGCAGCCGGTGCGGTAAGATACATCCCTGGGGGCAATGTCCTAAGGGCCCGAGGCCGGAACGAATTTATAAAAAGAAAGAGCGTACTGCTGTTGTCAGGTTTCGCTCGAGCGCAGCGTGGCAGCGTAAGCAGAAAGAGATACTGCAACGGGACAGATATCTGTGTAAGATGTGTCTGGCTCGTGGAGTACTGACGACTAAGAATCTTTCGGTACATCATATCATACCGATCCGGGAGAACGATAAGCTGAAGCTGGTAGATGATAACCTGATAACACTGTGTGGACGTGATCATGCTATCGTAGAGGACGACGTGAGCTTCCGGCCTGTCCTCCAGCAGCTGGTTAAATCCCCCCCGGAGAAAATTTTAAAATGAGAGGCGTTTGGGCCAAGACCGGACTGCTCACCTCACTTTACAAATATTTTTCTATTGAGAGGTTACAGAAATGAACAAAAAAGAGTCGATTTTAGAAAAAGTTAACACATTAATAACGTACGCAGTTTCTCAGGGATATGACTCCTCTTTACTTGATGATTTAATGAGTCCTCTGCTTACCCAGGTAAACAGTTTTTATAATTTAGACTTATCCGGTATGCTTGAAAACTGTATCAAGGCTTTGACTCATGCTCAAATCCGAACGGGGATAATCTATAAAGGTGGTTACACAGTTCCTTACTCATTGGACGGGGCGCCGTCCGGTTATTCTGATATAACAGATCTGTTTAATTTTGAGGCCGATTTGATGAATACCAGCGGCGCCACTTTTACGGCAAGCATTTCAGAGAGTACGGACGCTATTACCGGGGAACAATTTTATATCAGTTCGCTGGTTGACTCCTGGATCAGTTCCGCAGCCGGTGCTGTACAAAGTGTACCTGGTTCTTTGAAATCGATAGCTTCTTTCAGTAATTCTTTGGGGCTGGGCGCTACCTTAAAGAATTTGCTGGAACCGTCCGACGTGGAAAGCGTTCCTAAGCTGGAAGATATAGCCGAGGATATTTACAATACCCGTAAGTATCTTTTGCTTATCAACACTATGGAGCTGGGTGTGTATATTCCCACTAATTTCAGGAGCTGAAAATGGCCAAAGCGAATATGAGTGTAAAAGTAACATCCAAAATGATGAGCGCTAAAGACAGAAAACTCCGGGAGACGGTGGAGGACTCTTTAAAAGGGAAACCGATATCCAGACGGGCGCCGAGAAACCTTACTGCCCCTCAGGCTAAGGTTTACCGGTGGCTGTTAAAGCAAATGGATCCGTCCGGTATGTTATCGGAATTGGACGTGAAAACGCTATCCAATGCAGCTATTATTATTACCCGGTTGGAACAAATCGACGATATGATTAACGCAAAACCGGAAAACCTGTACGACAGGCTTCTACTCTCAGCGAGGAAAGAGTATTTTGCTCAGTATTTACAGGTTTGTCGGGAGCTGTGTCTGTCTCCGTCAGCCCGGGCCAAAATGGGAACGCTGGCTGTTAATAAATCCAAACTGGAAACGGATCCCCTGCTCAAGATCTTAGGCGGTGATAAGACGTGATTAATAAAAAACATCCGTCTTATGTATATGCCAAAAACGTAGTCACCGGAAAGATTAACGCTCCGAGATA
>JAFXOI010000030.1 GCA_017528825.1 Elusimicrobiaceae bacterium
AGAAAAAAAAGATTCTATTATTAATAGTGTGCACCTTGGGGTAGAATATCAAGGCAAGCTGCCCCAAAAAGCCACGCAATTTCATGCCGGCGCGACGGTGGGGGGTAATTTATACACCGAAAATCCGAGCCATAATAATTATGTAGATGCGGCTGGTAATATTGGACTACAGGGGGAAAAGTTGGCCTTAGAAGAATCTATTTTATATACTTCTGAGCCGGCAGACAGTTCGTTAACGGCACGTACCAAACGTCTCAACAATACAGTTTCTGTATCATATCAAACCTCACACAAAAGAAAAATTAGTTTCGGCGTATCTTTGCAAGATCTGTTCGACCGGTATTTTGCCCGTGATATGAAGTATTTAAACCGCAACCGGGTCAATGCGGCCGCACAACTGTTTTATAATTTTACGCCGCGCACCTATGCATTTGTGGAATATATGTTTTCAGATATTGTATATCAGGGCAATCAAGAGAATAATTCTATTTCCCATAGTGCCGCTTTAGGACTGACTAAAAAACTCAGTGGGAAAGTAACCGGTACGGCTAAAATTACTTATGACGCGCGCCGCTATTCCCATAAAATACCTCACGCAGATAATGAGCCGGATTTAGTTGGTTATTATGCAGAAATTTTATGGAAACCCACTTCGCGCGATCTTATCAGTTTATCTGGAGAGCGTAGCATGGAAGAAACTTTGTATGGAACAAACCGTTATTTTATTGATACGTTTATATCTGTCTATATGCGCCATCAGTTGAACGCCAAATGGGCAGGCTCTATGGTGGTAGGGTGGGAAGATTTGCGCTATACCAAAGCAGTTACCACCCATAAACGCCACGACAGTTTATATACTGTGCGCCCCAGCCTAGAATATAACTTTAAACAGTGGCTGATTGGCAGTGTATGGTATCAATACCGCATCCGCAGTTCTAATGAAAAGTGGCCCGATTATGTCAGTAACAAAATAGGCTGCAATCTAAAAGTAATTTTCTAATCACACAGAAAATCCCTCAGTTAAGCTGAGGGATTTTGATATAAGGGATTTTTTATTTGTATTGATAGTAGCGGTAATGTTTATAATAACCGTATTTGGCGTAGGAAAACCCTTCTTGGCGGTGCTGGCCAATGACCGCTCCTAACAATTTGATATCGGCCTTGTGCAATTTATCTAAAGCAGACATAGCCAACTTGGCGGAAGTTCTGCCATATTGAATTAAAAAGACCGCACGTGGAATATACCGTCCCCATAACATAGTATCCGATACAGGCAAAATGGCCGGACAATCCACAATCACTTGATCATAATTTCCTTGAGCCCATTGTAAAAATTGGGGGATTCTGACAGAGTTGAGTAGCTCGGCCGGATTAGGGGGGCGTTGGCCGGACGTCATCACAGACAGAGAAGATACCCCGACAACCGGTTGTATATTGTAGGAAAAATCAGCTTTGGCTGCGTCAGCGGCCCAGATGTTGCTGAGTCCTTTATCTAAAGAAAGGCGGAATAATTTGTGCAGTCTAGAGCGGCGCAAATCGCCATCTACCAGTAATACTTTTTTACCGGTTTGTGCCAGAGCTACCGCCAAATTGGCAGATAAATGGCTTTTGCCTTCGCCGTGTGTAGAGCTGGTAATTAAAATCGGTGCATTGGGTTGATCTGAGAGTGAAAAACCTAACATGGTGCGGATATTACGTATATTTTCCGCGTGTAAAGAGTTGCCCTCTTGCAGTAAAGAGGCATATTCTATATCTCGTTTTTTGCCATGAATGAAGGGAATAAACCCTAAAAACGGAAGACCGAGTTTTTCTTCCAAATCTTGGGAAGATTTAATACTTTGGTCTATAAATTCTAACCCAAATACAATCAGTAGCCCCAACACGCCACCGGCCATAGCCCCTAAAATTAAATTGATTAATTTTCGCGGGCGCACCGGCCTTAACGGGACAATTGCCGGGTCAATAATACGTATATTATTGCCGGAAAATTGACCGGAAAGCTCAATTTTAATACTTTGCACTAAGCGACTGGTTTCGTTGGCAATTTGTTCATTGACGGTTTTAAGTTGATTATTGACGGAAATTAGTTCCGGATGTTTGGAAGTATATTTGGCAGATAATTGCGCTTTTTGGCTTTCCAGCAGAGCGGCTTGATGTTTTAATGATTTAATAAAATCACTATTGACCACTTGCGGCATAGAATTTAATAATTCTTGTTCAGCGTCGCTATTTTCCGAATTTTCTAGCGCTTTAATGACGTCTTTACCCATAGAAATACGATTGCTGATATTTTCCGCCACATAGGTTTCGGCTACCGCGTTGGCCACTTCGGCCGCTACTTGCGGGTCATAGGCGTGGATGCCAATGTTGACTAATCGGCTGCGCGTAATAGGCGTGACGACCAAAGCCCCATGCAATTTCCCTACCCCGTTGGGATTGGCAAATTGTTCATATTTGTTTAAGTCCAGCGATTGGTACACTCTTTCTAATAAAGAGCGGCTTTCAATGAGGCGGTATTGGGTGCGGTAATAATCTTCTTCGCTCATAAAAGAACCATAGGTGCGTTGATCAATTTTACCGGCGTCTTCTTGGTTAATCATTACCAACGCAGTGGCTTCATATACCGGGCGTATTAAATAGTTAGCCACTATCGCTCCGGCCAGACCGCAAATAACTAATCCTACGATCAGCCACATACGCTTGAAAATCATATTGATGATTTCCGTTACATCAAATTCATCAGCTTGTATAAAAGAAGAAGTTGTCATAGTCTAAAACATACTCTGTGGAACAAACACCACATCTCCCGGCAATAAGGGGACATCTAACGATTTGTTCCCTTGTTTGGTAATTTGGGCCACATCTACATCTAAAGCGATTTGTTTTCCCTCTTGCAAGCGCAAAATACGTACTTTAGACGTGTTGGCAATATCGGTAAACCCACCTACCGACGTAATCGCTTCCAAAACAGTGAGTTGTTTCTCGGGCGGGATTTGTATAGCGGCCGGTTTTTGTACTTGGCCCAATACATAGACGGTTTTATTGCCATATTCCGTTACTAAAATAGACACTTGCGGATTTTTGATGTATTTGGTGAGCGCTCTGACTAAAGCATTTTGCGCGTCTTCAATAGACAAACCGCCTAATTTAAGAGTGCCTACTAACGGAAAAGTAATGCGTCCTGTGCTATTAATACGTAAGGTGCGTTGCATGCTTTCTTCTTGAAATACCTGAATTTCAATTAGATCGCCCGGTTGCAAGCGGTATGATTGAGACGAGCGCATTTGTTGTAAATTTTGTAATACTTCTTGTGTGTTAATCGTTTGAGCATTATCTGCAGAAGTACGTATGGGAGCACTGCTGCTACATGCGGCGAGGAGTAATGTATTGACTAAAATATAAGTAAGCAATCTCTTCATATCTTATATTTTACAAAATTAGTGAGAATTTTGACTGTTTTGGGCGCGCAAATAGAGCATAGATAATTCCGGCTCTTTGGGATAGCGGCGCAGAAATTGTATGGCTACGTCGTTGGCCTCTTGCACTAAGGCTTGACGTTGGGGGGCATCTGCTGTTTGAGCGGCGGCATTGAGGCATGCATTTCCTAAACGTACGGCATAGCGCGGAGAAGGATAATAAGACAAAGCCTGACGGTACAAAGCTAATTTGCCCGGCACACGCAAGCCATAGCTAAATAACACATTGCGCCAGGCCATCGTCTTACAGGTAGGGATATAGATTATACCAATACATAAGCACGCCATAATAATACACACCGCACGGGACAGTTGTAGGTGATATAACTGATGTTTATCATAAGTGGGTGCGGTTAAAGCCCCCAGACAAATAAAAAACAAAAACGCATTTGCCGGAATAAAGAAATGAAAATCCACCAGACTACCGACACTCATCACCCCCAGCGCGGTAAAGCAAGCGGTAAAAAGAGGACGTTTGGTAGGGGGTAACTGCCGCAATCGTTTAAGAGCTAGCAAGATAAACCAACCTATTGCCAGCAAAATGGGGAGTGTTCCTACGATACCGACGCTTAATAATAATTCCAGCCAGTCATTGTGTAAGCGTTCTATATATTGGTCCAACGGATAGGCCGTATATGCCGGAATTACCACCGGTAAAGCTCCCGTCCCAATGCCCCATATCGGATATTGTTGCAAGGCCTCTGCGGCGGCCTGATAGAGCATTTGGCGTACTTGGGTAGAGGTGCCTTCGGAGCGTTGGGCAAAGGCACTGATTTGTGGAATATGTGTGCTAATCAACGTGATAGCCACCAATAAGGCAACCGTCGTCCAAATCAGGCCGCGTCTGCGTCTGATGGGGTGTCTTTTGAGCGTGGCAAAATGAAGATACGCATATAAAAAAATACCGGTTAATAAAGCTAACATCCCGCCTCTGGAGCGCGTCATAATGGTAGAAAAAGTTAAAAACACAAAACTACCTGCCCATAGCCAACTAGATAAGGTAATACGGGATAGTGGGGAGTAACGTGCTGTGTTTTTTTTAAGTAAAGAAGTAAAAAATAAACCTAAAGATAGAATAGCCCCAAACGCAAAAAAGACCGCCGCATGATTGCGATTTAAAAACGGTCCAATACCTCCGCGCACGTCTGCCAAACGGAAAATATATTCTCCGTTAGGCAGACCCCATGCACAAAAGGCCACCAGTAGTTGAACCCCTACCAATAAACTCAGCAATAGTTTAATAAGCTTGTGTTGTGTAAACAACACTCCTACCAGTACAATAGCTAATATATAGGTGGCAAATACAGAGGCAAACTCTAAACTGTACAGCGGCATCATAGAGATAGGGTGCCAAGGAACAGGTTGAAAAATATTGCTTGCCAAACAGGCTTGTAAAATAGATAAAATAAGTAAAAAAAGAGCCGCTCCGCAGGCCACTTGTGTCAAACGGGTATAGAGGAAAACTTTTGGGCCGGAAATCCAATACAATAACCAAATGACCACCAAGCCACCTTGTAGAATAGAAAAAGCCCATGGCTCTGCCCCGGCAAATGCAAACGGGACAAAGAGCGTAAGCAATATAAATATAATTCTCAAAAAGACAAGCATAAAAATATTTTATAAAATTCTCTAAGGGACTTATGAATATTTTATTTATTTGTCATGCCAATTTGTGCCGCAGTGTATTAGCACAGGTACTTTTAAAAAAATACATGCCACAGGCCACGGTATGGTCTTGCGGCTTGTATGCCAATCCGCAACAACATCTTCCGCAATTTGTAGAAAAATATCTCTCTCAACAAGGTCTCTCTGCCAGCCATATCAAACCCATACAACTCACAGAGCAAGACTTAAAACAAGCGGACTGGATTTTTTGCATGGAGCCGCAACAACTGGAACAATTAACCGATCAATATGCCCCTTACATAGATAAAATGTGGCTACTTAATGAATTTGTTTATGGAGAAGAAACCGCTATACAAGATCCGATGGGCCTAGAGGAAAAAGCATTTTTTAAACAGGCTTCTCTGTTAGAACAGACTATTGAAAAATGCGCTCAAAAACTCCGTTCCGGTTCTGCCAAATTGGTGCAGGTGTAGAGTTTGTGATGAACGGGGCAAACCACCAGATGAACGCCGTATCTACTTACCCTTTTTACATTTTCGGCTCTTGGGACCAATCTGCACCCTCTAAAGAAGACCTGCCGTTCAAAGGCGATACTGTTGTTGGCAATGATGTGTGGATTGGGCAAAACTCCACAATACTCCCATGCGTGCATATTGGCGATGGGGCGATTATCGGTCTAAACAGCGTGGTAACTAGAGACGTGTCACCTTACACCATTGTGGCCGGAAACCCTACCAAAACCGTCAGAAAACGCTTTGATGATGAACTCATTGACCTGCTACTCAAACTTAAATGGTGGGACAAGAGCATAGAAGAAATCAATGCACTTATTCCGCTTCTCTCTTGTAGTGATTTAGCCAAAGTAAAGCAAGAAATTAAACCCCTTGTGCATTAAAGCTACCCCGCCTGCTTTTGGACACTATAATTTAGTGTTTCGGTTGGTCCGTATTAACTTCTACCACATTTAATGCATAATCGCCCATTTTCTCAAAACTGGTCAAAATGTCTGCGTAAAGCGTGAGTCCCGCTGGAGAGATTTGATTCTTGGTAAAGTCATTGGATGTTTTCTCTTCACGCAATTCATGTCGCATATCATTTAGCACGTCTTCTTGCTCACGGGCGTATGCTAAAACTTCTGCTTTATCCAACTGTGAAGTAGGCAAGATAGTGGAACGCATGTGTTTGATAATCTTACGCACTTGTTGTCCAATGGTTTCCAATCGTTCGTAATCTTGTGTATTAAATGCTTTCATGTTATGTGCTTTGGTTAACAGTTTGGCAATACGTTCCCCATGGTCGGCTATTTTTTCCAAATAAGTTGTTTGGTCCAAGAGCCGCATGATTTCGTTTACCATGTCGCGGGAAAGTTGCTCGTGGGTCAAGTTCTTTAAAAACTCTGTGATTTTGTATTCTAATACATCGCTGGCCTTTTCTTGTGCATAGATGTCTTGTATCAGACGATCAAACATATTATTGGAATCGGCTTTGAGCGCATGGAGTAATTTAGATACAATGGAACTGGCCATACCGGCCATAATATCTATTTCTTTACGTGCCGCACCGATGAATAATTCCGGCGTCGTGGTAACCCCTACTTTTAAGTAGCGTAGTTCGGTTTGGTTTTGTTCGTTACGTTGGACAGGCAAGAGAAATAAAATCAGTTTTTCAAACGGTTTTATAAACATAAGCATAATA
>JAFXOI010000031.1 GCA_017528825.1 Elusimicrobiaceae bacterium
GGGGTGTATTTAGTGTGCGGAGAGGGAACCGGCGGCAACAGTTGTTCAGACAATCCAAATCAAGAAAAATGCTGTAATACGGCGGCTCCGGTTTGTCAATATTGGAATAAATCTTCTTCAAAGTGCTACACAAAGTCCTGTCAACCGGGACAGCATTTAGATACGAGTACTTGTCAATGTGCTTGTGACAATACTCCGGCTTCTTGTGGAGATAGTGAATGGGCTTATTGGTATGTAGAAGGAAATACTTGTAACTGTCATTGTGTAGCATGTAGGGATAGTTATAATGGAAGAAATCCGCGAGCAGGGGACACCTGTTATGTAGAGGGGGTTAGTGGCTATGGAGAACATCGTTATCGTATGGGAACGATAGCTGGGGATTCTACGTGCAACAATTGTACACGCAATATTACTTGTGAAGTCCCAGGTTTGGACTGGATAGAAAATAGTAACCGCTATTACACATATGCAGGAGCAGATGGGATTGTGGCTACTTCTCATAGCCGTTGTACCAAAGAGAGTGATGTGGGTGAGAAGCTATATGTGAGACAGGATGGGGTTAGATGGGAGGCTGGTGCTCAGGCATGTAAGGATGTCAGTATCTATAATGAACCCTGTGTGTTGGTAACCACATATGTATGTACTAGAACAAGTCCTTTTTCAGCTCGATGGAAAGAATTCCAGTACGGCTATCCTCCGTGTTATCCAAACTGTTAGTATAAAAGAGAGTCAAATCATTTTACACCCCCGGTACTCCCGGGGGTGTTTGTTATTGGTACGATATGGCTTCTGAAATGATAAAATAGAATAATGAAAAAATTATTCATTCTTTTTGTTTTGCTCATAGCTGTAGGTGGAATTTGTTGGTGGTATTTTGCCGGCGAAGTCGGGCCGCAAGGCCCTGTGAAACCGTCTATCGACGGAGAAAAATTACACGTAGTCGTGTCCGGCTACGTCCCGTATTCGCTCACGCGTGAAATCGCCGGTGAGCAGGCTGAGCTGACTATGCTCGTGCCGGCCGGCACGGAAGCACACAGCTTTGAACCGACACCGGGGGCCATCATCGCCGTAGAAAAAGCGGATTTGTTTGTGTACGTATCGCAGCAAGTGGAGCCCTGGGTAAAGGATATTTTACAAGGATTGTCGGGTGAAAATGCCTTGGCGTCCGGTCCGGTAGATACCGAAGATGACCCGCATGTTTGGATGACTCCGTACGGCGCTTTATCTATGGCACAACGCATAGAGAAAGCCTTGTCCAAAACAGATCCGGCGCATAAAAATTACTACAAGCAAAATTTACGTCAATTCGAAAAACAAATTCAACAATTGCATGCCGATTTTTTGGACGGACTAAGCCAATGTAAAAGCCGCGACTTGGTGCATGTAGGGCACTTGGCTTTTGGCAATTTGGCCGATACCTATCAACTCAATCTAAAAGCCTTAAGCGGTACCAGTCATCAAGGGGAACACTCGGTGCTTAAGTTAACAGGCTTGGTGCGCTTTGTGCGCAAAAACCAGCTGCACGCGGTATTTACCGAAGAAATGGTTTCGCCGCAACTAGCGCATACGGTGGCGGAAGAAACACATGTACATATTTTGCCTTTATATACGATAGAAGACGTCAGTAAAGAAGATTTTGAAAAGGGCGTCAGCTACGAAACGTATATGCGCCGTAATCTGAAAAACTTGCAAGAGGGATTACAATGCCAAGCGTAATTCATGCCCGTGGCTTGCGTTTCAAATATAATCAAACATGGGTGTTGGAAAAGGTTTCTTTTCGCGTGCAAGCGGGCGATTATGTGGGTGTAATCGGCCCTAACGGCGGCGGGAAAACCACTTTGCTGAAACTGATTTTAGGTTTGGAAAAAGGCGAAGGTATCATTAAACTCTTTGGCACGCCGCAGGACCGATTTTCGGATTGGAAAAAGATAGGTTATTTAGCACAAAAAAGTCCTGTTTCGCAGGCGCGTTTTCCTATTTCTGTCGAAGAAGTGGTGCTTATGGGGTTGTGTTACGATACCGTGCACAAAGAAGCTACGGCAGAAAATTTACAAGCTGTTCATCAAGCCCTGCAACTGACCCACACGCAAGATTTAGCTCACCGAATTTTTTCAAATTTATCTATCGGTCAACAACAACGGGTACTGCTGGCGCGTGCTTTGGTAAGCCGGCCGGAACTGCTGATTTTGGACGAACCTTCCACCGCTTTGGATGCCGGTAGCCGTGAGATGTTTTTTGCACTGCTGGGGGAGTTGAACCAAAAACACGGCGTCACCATTTTGCTCATCACGCACGATACGGGCGAGGTCGGCAAATATATCTCTAAATTTATGTATATCGACCGAGAGCTGGTGTTCTTTGGCGATAAAGAGCAATTTTGCCACTCTCAAAAAGTAGCCGAAAAGTTAGGCCCTTTTGCCCAACATATGATGGATCATTTACACGATGACCACGGGGCTTGTCCGCTGGGAATGCATTGTGTACACGGTCATGATTTACAGCATTGCACAGGAGCACATCATGATTAGCGAATTTTTAAGTTATGGTTTTGTGCAAAGAGGACTGGTAGCCGGGTCTTTGGTGGCGTTGGTGTGTGCATTACTGGGAGTATTTTTAGTACTCAAGCGATTGTCTTTGATTGGGGACGGACTTAGCCATGTGTGTTTGACCGGGGTGGCACTCGGATTGTTAACAAACACCAGTCCGTTGTATATGTCGATGCCGGTGGTATTGTTGGCTTCGTTGGGCATTTTGCAAATTATGGAAAAAATTAAAGTCTATGGAGATGCGGCCATCGGTATTGTTAGTGCGGCGGGACTGGCTGTCGGGATTTTACTGACGGCGCTTGCCGGTGGATTTAATGCAGATTTATTCGGCTTTTTATTTGGCAGTATTTTAACAGTGGCGCGTACCGAGGTGTTTGCGTGCGCATTATTATTTGTGGCTTTAGTTGGATTTTTGTTGTTTTTCTATCGTGATTTATTAGCGGCCAGTTTTGATGAAGCTTTTGCCCGTACCCGCGGCGTAGCTGTTAAACGTTTGCAGACAGGACTTATTTTGTTTACGTCGCTGGCTATTGTGCTGGCGCTGAAAGTGGTAGGAATTTTCTTAGTGTCTGCGCTGATTGTATTACCGCCGGTAACGGCGCTGTTGCTGGCCCGTACCTTTAAGCAAGTATTATGTATAGCGTGTATGGCGGGACTGGCCAGCGTGTGGGGAGGCGTATATTTATCTTTCTTGTTTAATATCCCGTCGGGCGCAACGATTATTTTGCTCAATGTAGGCTTCTTATTGTTGGCCTATGGGTGGAGTAAACTACGGAGCACGTATGCCCGCTAAGAAAGATGTTTTGCCTTTGATTAAGGCACTCAAAAAATTATACCCTGAACATATTATTCCGCTACATCATAAAAGTGCATGGGAGCTGTTGTGCGCGGTCATTTTATCGGCACAATGTACCGATGCGCGCGTGAACACCATTACTCCGCATTTATTCAAGAAATATCCTACTGTGTACGATTTGGCTAAAGCCAAATTGCCCGACGTGGAAAAAATCATCCATTCGGCCGGGTTTTACCATAGCAAAGCGCTGTCGCTAATAGAAATGTCCAAGCGTATTTGTGAGGTGTATGGCGGAGAGGTGCCTCAAAATATGGATGATTTGCTTACCCTGCGCGGTGTGGCGCGCAAGACGGCCAATGTGATGCTGGGGGATTATTTCAAGAAGCCTGCCGGCATTGTGGTGGATACACACGTCAAACGTCTGGCCTTTCGGTTAGGGCTGACGCGACAAACAGACCCCGTGAAGATTGAACAGGATTTAACAAAAATTATTCCCTATGAGTACTGGGGATGGATTGCCATTGCGCTTATTTTACACGGGCGTAGTATATGTCCGGCCCGCAAACCGCAATGTGAGAAGTGTACATTAGCGAGTATGTGTTCCAGAAAAATAACAAAATAACTGGTAATTTTTAATATAACCTATATACTATATCCAAGAGGACTAAAAATGAATCAACGCGCATTTACATTAATAGAATTGCTGGTGGTGGTCTTAATTATCGGGATCTTATCTGCCATTGCTTTGCCGCAATATACTCGTGCGGTAGAGAAGTCTCGCGCGGCTGAAGCTTTGATATTAGTTCGTTCTATTGCAGATGCCAACAGGCGTTATTATATGGCTAATGGGGAATATACATGGGATTTGGCTGATTTGGATATTGAAGTCCGCGGTGAAGATTCCACCTACGGCAATATGGCTCGTAAACAGAGCAAGTCTTTTCAATATGGCGCACGTGCAACTAGTAAAACCGATACAACCGGCGTAATCGGAATTGGCAATAGATTGCCGGCAGACTCTTATTATTCCTTGCGTATTTTTTCAGATAAATCCGGTGTTTATTGTCGCGGATATGTAGCGGCAGGTGAAGAAATTTGCAAAGCGTTAAGTGGTAAATCTACTAAAGTAGATGGCACCTATTATGTCATTAATTAAATCCGCCAATTATAGAAAAACCCTGCTCTGTGGAGCAGGGTTTTTTTACGGTAAATAATTCTTATTTTCCCAGTAGTGCCAAGAGCACACCGGCCGCTACTGCACTGCCAATCACGCCGGCGACGTTGGGGCCCATAGCATGCATGAGCAGGTAATTATTTTTGTCATATTCCAAGCCGACTTTATTGGATACACGCGCGGCCATCGGTACGGCTGATACTCCGGCAGAACCAATGAGCGGATTGATTTTAGTTTTACTAAAGGCGTTCATCAGTTTGGCCAGTAATACACCGGACGCGGTCGCCACGGAGAAAGCAATAATGCCCAGTACCAAAATACCAAGTGTTTCGGTCACTAAGAAATGGTCATATTGCAACTTGGAGCCGACTGATAAACCGAGCAAAATCGTAACGATATTGCAAAATTCGTTTTGCAAGGTTTTAGACAACCGTTCCGCTACGCCGGATTCTTTGACCAGATTCCCAAATGTCAAACAACCGATAAGCGGCGCGGCAGAAGGCAACAAGAAAACGCATAATAACAAAATAGCCAACGGGAATAAAATCTTTTCCCGTTTGGAAACTGTGCGCAGTTGCGTCATGCGGATTTTGCGTTCTTCGGGGGTGGTCAGCAGCTTCATAATCGGCGGTTGAATCACCGGCACTAGTGCCATATAGGAATAGGCCGCCACGGCAATAGAACCCAATAGTTGCGGTGCCAGACGCGAGGTTAAATAAATAGACGTCGGACCGTCCGCCCCGCCGATAATACCAATAGAGGCCGCTTCTTTAAGCCCGAAGGCGAAAATTTGTTTGTCGCCAATGTAAATATAAGACAAACCAATTGCGCCAATCAGCGTGGCAAAAATACCAAACTGTGCCGCTCCGCCCAACAAAGCCATTTTCGGGTTAGCAATTAACGGACCAAAATCGGTCATGGCTCCCACTGCCATAAAGATAAACAGCGGGAATAAGCCAGAGTTGATACCGAAGTTAAAGATAATACCCAAAAAGCCGTTCGGACCGGCAATCGCTTCGCCCGGCGGCATGGGAATGTTGGCCAGTAATCCACCAAAAGCAATAGGGATTAACAAGAGCGGTTCAAACTGTTTTTTAATCCCGAGCCAAAGCAGAAAACAGCAGACCGCAATCATCACCAGTTGTTGCCAGCAAATGGCATACAAACCTGTGGTTTGCCAAATTTGAGTTAATGCTTGCATGATGTCCATAAGGTGTCCTCTTATTTAATCTCTGCCAACGGATGACCGGTTTGTACTTGGTCGCCTTGTTTGACCAGAAAATGTACCGTTCCGGCGGCAGGAGCGCTGACCACCGTTTCCATTTTCATGGCTTCCAGCACCATAATTTCTTGGCCTTCGGCCACGCTATCTCCGTCTTTTACAGATAAACGAAGTACCGCACCCGGCAACGGAGAATTTAACGTGGTACCGGCACCACCCGTAGCTGCTTTGGCCGCAGGAGCCGCGGCCGCTTTTGCATCAGCCGCACCTACGCCGATATTGTAGCGTTTTCCGTTGACAACTGCCACATTGTCCCCTTCAAAGGATACATTGTAAGCGGTACCGTCTACGGTTACCTTGCAACTGTCTCCGGTCACTTTTTTGGTTACTTTGCGTACACCGTTGACTTTGGCTTCGCCTTTGAGGTACAAAATACCTTTATCGGCACAGGTAGCTACGATGAAGGCATTTTCTTCATTAACCGGCAAGCCGGCTTCTTTGAGTTTGGCCTCGGCTACTTTTAAGCCTTTCTTCGGGTTAGCATCATTGATTTCAAGCGGGGTCTTTTGGGTCGGTTCCATTTTCAATTGTTCAGCGGCAATTTTGACAATTTCCGGATCTGCTTCTACCGGTGTCTTGCCAAAATAACCGAGTACCATTTTGCCGTAACCTTCGGTGATTTTCTTCCACGGGCCAAACATCACATTGGCATAGGCTTGTTGGAAATAAAATTGTGAAACAGGGGTTACGGAAGTACCAAATCCACCGCGTTGCACACATTCACCCATCGCTTTTACAACTTCGGGGAATTTGTCAAAGGTTCCGTTATCGCGCATCATTTGTGTATTGGCTGTGAGTGCGCCGCCCGGCAAGGGGGAGAACGGAATAATCGGATTAACTTTGGTGGCCTCGGGCGGCAAGAAATAATCCTTCATGCAGTCTTGGAACACATTTTCCGCTTCTTGAATTTTCTTCGGGTCAATATCCAAAGTATATTCGCTACCGCGCAAGGCATGCCACATCGTCAAAATATCGGGTTGGCACGTACCGCCGGAAACGGGTTGCATAGACAAGTCCAACGAGGTGGCACCGTTTTCAATAGCGGCTAAACAGCAAGCGATAGAGTTGCCGGCCGTTTCATGGGTATGAAACACAATTTTCATATCCTTACCTAAGAGTTTGCGCGCCATGGCCATGGTACGACCGACGGTAGTCGGGGTAGAAGTACCGGACGCATCTTTGAAGCACACGGAATCAAACGGCACGCCGGAATCTAAAATGGAGCGTAAGATTTTTTCATAGAAAATCTCGTTGTGGATTTTGCCGGTGGTGTCCCAGCCGGGGGCCAGTGACATCATGGTTACACAAACTTCGTGTTTAAGTCCAGCTTCGTGGATGCATTTTCCGGAATAGATTAAATTGTTCACATCATTTAAGGCATCAAAGTTGCGAATGGTAGTAGTGCCATGTTTGGCAAATAATTGCGCGTGGGCTTTGATGACGTCAGAGGATTGGCTGTCTAATCCTACTACGTTCACACCGCGGGCCAAGGTTTGCAAATTGGCATCCGGGCCGGCGGTTTTGCGGAAGGTGTCCATCATATCAAACGCATTTTCATTGCAATAGAAAAATAAGGCCTGAAAACGTGCACCACCGCCAAATTCCATATGATTAATGCCGGCGTGACGGGCAGCTTCCACAGCGGGCATGAAGTCTTTGGTTAAGACGCGCGCTCCGTAGACTGATTGAAATCCGTCGCGAAACGCAGTAAGCATAAAGTTAATTTTTTTCATAGTTTCCTCTTTTATTTAGATTGAAATCTTTTAGCGGCCGCAATAGCAATGGCCACCAAGGTTTGATTATTGCCGGCAGGCAAAGCCGTTTGGGCCACTGCCTGCGGAAAATATTTTTCCAATGCTTGCACTAATAAACTCATGCCGTTCATCAGTGCTACCAAAATAAGCAAAAAGACAAACACAACAGACATACCAATTACGGTAATGCTGAGGCTTTGTCCTAATAAACTTTCACTCATAGACACATATCTCCTATCGAAATAATTGCTTGCCCGGTAGCTGTTTGCAACACCAGCTCTCCGTTGGGCGAAATCGTTTGTACTGTACCGTGTGCGGGGTTTATTCCATGTCGGATTTCTACCTGTTTACCGATATAAGGAAAAACCTTCAAATAATCAGTACGAATCACGGAAAACCCGTTTAGCAGGACCGTTTCATAGGAAGCAAAAAAGCAATCTAAAATCTGATGCAAAAGGATTTCTTCCTCGGTGTTTATGCTCAGTTCTGCCAGCGAAACAGCGGGTTGTCCGACGTGGCTTAGGTCTTTTTGACGTACATTGATGCCTACTCCTAATACCAGCGCTTGAAATGTATTTTGTACCGTTACTGCCTCGCTTAAAATCCCACATAATTTTTTGTCATTTACCAGTACATCATTGGGCCATTTCAAGTGGGCAGGTACCCCCAGTGCCTGTATGCTTTTACATACCGACAAGGCCATTAACTGCGTTAAGTTTGCCAGAAAATCGGTCTTTTGGGGTTTGAGTACCACGGAAAAATATAAACCGCCCTCTTGTGAAAGCCAGGTGCGGTTGAGGCGGCCCCGACCGGCGGTTTGGCGGCGGGCACAAATAACGGTACGATCAGTTAATAAAGAACAATTACGTTTGGCGTAGGTGTTGGTAGAATCTAACTCGTCAAAACGAAAAATCCGCATATACATCTATTGTACAAAATAAGAGAGTAGATGAGGAAGGAATTGTTTAGATGCTTTAGATCAATGAACCGCTTCTAAAATGGCGGCAATCATACTGCTGGGATCGGCCTTGTTTTGGCCAGAGATGTCAAAAGCAGTGCCATGCGTAGGAGAGGTGCGTGTGATTTGCAGTCCGGCGGTGATATGTACGATAGGTTCTCGGGCGGCCAGTTTAAGACCCAAAAGAGCCTGGTCATGGTACATGCATAAAATGCCATCAAATTGACCGTGCAGGTGTTTGGTCCATAGACTGTCAATGGGGAAAGGACCTTGCACCGAAAGACCTTCTTGTCGCAGGCTACGAACTGCCGGCAGAATGCGTGTAATTTCTTCGCGGCCGAATTGGCCATTATCTCCATTGTGCGGATTAAGACCACTTAGCGCAATCAGAGGTTTTTTATGCCCGCGTTGTTGTAAAGCGGCGTGCAAGAGACGGGCTGCTTGGACAATTTTTTGGCGGGTCAGTAAGGTCGGCAAATCGCCGATGGCAAAATGCTCGCTAACCAGCCCGCAACATAATTTTCCGCTGACAAACATCATCAGGGCATTTGGTCCGTAATACTTGCGCAAGAATTCAGTATGCCCCGTAAAAGGAACACCTGCCAAGGCCCAGCTTTGCTTCGAAATAGGAGCTGTAACCACAGCGGCTTGACGCTGAGCGGCTAATTTACAGGCCAGTTGTACGGCTTTGAAAGAGAGGGTTCCTCCCCAAGCGGACGGACCAATCCGATGTGGTTTTGGCAGGGCGGATTCCAGCGCTATCAGTGGGGCTAATTTTTCGGTCCAACCGACCGCACGCAAAGAATTTATTTCTCCTATGATAATTGGCGTACAGACCCGCCGCAGGGACGGGTGTTGCAAGGCCTTCACAGTTACTTCCGGGCCGATGCCTAACGGATCGCCGGCGCTGATTAGTATTACTGGTTTTGTCATAAGAGAAAGGCGGCCCTGTTAATAGGGCCGCCAAGTCGTTTGTGTGAAATTATTTTTTCTCTTCAGCAGCTTCTTTTTTGGCGTCTTCCGCTGCGCGGGCCGCGACTGCTTTTTCAATTTCTTTATCTACTTCAAAAGTTTTGGTTACTTTGATATCTGCTTTGTCCGCTAAGCCATTGACATACTCCATCATAGCTATTTGGATTTTTTGTTGAGCCAAGTATTGGCCCAAGTCTTTCGCAATATCTTCGTAGGAGACATCTTTTTTGGCTCTCTTTTCTTTGATCTTTAAGATATGCCAACCTACCTCGGTTTTGATGGGTGCGCTTACTTTACCTACGGCCAAGGTAAAGGCTGCGGCATCAATTTCTTTGGGAGCAATGCCCTTAATTAAAATCATATCGCCGCCGCTGGCCAAAGCCGCTTGGTCTTCGGTGTATTTTTTAACTGCGGCAGAAAATTCCATGCCGCCGTCCAGTTCCTTTTTGATTTGTTTTGCCAATTCTTCTTTTTTCTTGGCTTCTTCGGCAGACATATCTTTTGTCACAGCTAAATAAATATGTCCTACCCGCACTTGTTCGGCGGTAAGTTGGGCTAGTTTGGCGGCAATTGCTTGGGCTTCTTGCAAACGGGCCGGATTTTCTTTTTCCAATTTTTTCAAAGTCTTGGTCTGTTTTTTCAGTACCGCTTGTACATCGTCATACAGTCCTTTTACATCTTTTTCTTCTACCGGTTTAACCGTGCTTTGAATTTGGGTTTCCAATAATTTCTTAACCGCAATTTCTTTTTTGATTTTTTCTTTATAAGACTTCAAGGTCATGTGCTGTTTTTTAAGCGCTTCATTAAAGCGTTTTTCTGCACCTTTCGGATCTTGTTGTCCTTTTTCGTCGATGATAAAGCGGTTTTTTATTTCAGTCAAACCTTCTTCTAATTCAGAATCTTTCACCTGCACTTTAGCCTCTTGAGCGGCTTGAGAAAGTAATTCTTTAGAAATTAAATCTTTGAGCACTTCTTTGCATAACAAGTCTGTAGCATAGGGTTGCTCGAGCACCTGAGGCGCATTGGCTTTATATTGTTCTATGACGTTTTGACAATAATTGTCATATTCGGAGGCCAAAATCGGTTGGCCGTTGACCGTAGCAACGGAAGAATCCATCACTTTTGCTTGTGCGCCGATGGCCAAGCAGAGGCCCAAAATGGGCAGCCAGCATTTAGTTGTGTTGTTCATAAATAATCACCTTGTATTTTGTTTGTAAGTCCTGCAACAGCGCATCCATTTTTTGTTGTTCCAGTACGCTGCGAATGCGCGGAGCGGCTTCTTGTAAAGAAAGACGCCGTTCCTTTGTTTTCATTATTATATGAAATCCTTGGGATGTTTTGACAAATCCTTGTACGCTCCCTACCGCAGAATTGGCGGCAATGACTTCCAGTTCCGGTATAAATTCTCCGGGCATAAAAGAGATTTCTTTTCTTTTGCTTTGTTGCGGAGCGATGGAATAACGGTTTTCTAATTCCTTCCAACGACTTTTGGAAGACTTAAGTTGGCGCCATACTTCTTCGGCGGTTTGGGCATCATCCAAAATTAATTGTTTAATCGTCATCTCATACGGATACTTTTTGTGATAAGCCGCAATTTCTTCGTCACTAATGTTTAATATGCCGGTTTGGCGAAGTTGATCTTCCCATAAATGCAGGAGTAATTGTTCGGCATATTGTTGATAAATTTCTTGTAATTGTGCGCGTTTATCAGCCAAGGCTCGCGTATATTCATCCGATTTGTCCAACTGTTTGGCACGGGCATCTAAAGAGGCTAATTTTTCACGGATGAGTAATTGGAGAAAATGGCGTTGACCCGTTTGGCTTTGTGCAAAATTCACATCCTCCTGGTCTAATTGTTGCAAGCGAAAGGCTACTTGTTGCTGAGTAATAGGATCTTCTTCCACCCAAGCCAGCACTTCTTCTTGCGGAGGGGTGCTCTGTGTTTGAGGTGTTTGGGGTAAAACGGGCGATTGTGGTTTATCGCAGGCCGCTAGCATCCCAAGCAGGATAAAAACAATGTAAAAAACTCTCATATTTATACTATAGCATTTTCGGTTTTATGATATGTTCAAAAAATGCAAGGGCCTGTTCGGCTAGGCTCACGGGGTCCGTATGCGGCGGTACTTGCAAACGTATGCCGTCCGCGTGGCGTGTTTTGACAAACTGTAACTGGGGGCCGTATTTTTCTAATAACAGTTGCGGCAGTTGGGGCGGCATTTGAAAGTCCCGAGTGAATAAGAACTCCACCTGCGGAGCCATATATTCTACTTGGTAAATCTGTAAGTTACCGGCTCTGCGGGAGAGCTGACAAATACGATTTAGATTAAGTAGTTCCGGCGGAATAGGCCCGGCGAAATCGGCTAGTTTCTGTAAAATTTGCGCGGCGCGCTCCGGTTCGGCCCCAATTAATTCTTTATAGGTTTTGAGCCGTTGGCTTTCATCGGGCAAATAATCAGGTGGAATATAAGCCGCCAGTGGTAAATTGACGGTAGCATTGAGTTTGCGTTGTACGGGTTGTCCTTTAAGTTTTTTCACTTCATTTGCAATTAAATCACAGTACAAGCTCAGCCCCACTTCATTGGCATAACCGTGCTGTTTAACGCCTAGTAATTGTCCGGCACCGCGTATTTCCATATCGCGCAAAGCCAGCTTAAAGCCGCTTCCCAAGTCACTAAACTCCATCAGCGCTGCCAGGCGTTTTTTGGCTTCTTCGGTAGGATCTTGCTCTTTGGGAGCTTTGTAGGGCATGGCTAATAATTGCGCGTAATTGTCTTCCACAGCGGCCGGTTTTTTGAACAACCAATCCGGATGAAATAAATAACAATAGGCTTTTTTATCTCCGCGGCCAATGCGTCCGCGCAGTTGATATAACTGGGCCAGCCCAAAGTTTTGAGCGTTTTCTACAATTAAGGTATTGGCGTTAGTGATATCAATGCCGGATTCAATAATGGTAGAGGCCAACAAAACATCATACTTGCCATTGTTAAAATCCCACAAGGTCTGCTCTAAATCTTGTTCTTTCATTTGCCCATGGGCCATACAAATGCGGGCCTGAGGAACTAAATTTTTAAGCAGTAAGTAGCGGCTTTCCATACTTTGCACGCTGTTATACACATAATAGACTTGTCCGCCGCGAGCCAGTTCCTGCGTAATGGCAGCGCCGGCCAGTTCATTATTCCAAGCGGTTACAACCGTTTTGATAGGGGTGCGCCCGCGGGGAGGGGTATCGATTAAAGAAATATCTCGCAGCGCCGACAGCGATTGGTTTAGCGTGCGCGGAATGGGAGTAGCACTCAGCATTAAGGTATGTACCCCGGCGCATTTGGCTTTAATTTTTTCTTTCTGCCTTACCCCAAAGCGGTGTTCTTCATCAATGATTACAAACCCTAAATTTTTGAAATCAATGTCTTTAGAAAGTAAACGATGTGTGCCGATAATAATATCGCAAACACCATCTTTGACTTGTTGGACAATTTCTTTTTGTTCTTTGGGCGTTTGGAAACGGCACAGCATTTGTATATTAATTGGGAAACCGGCCATACGTTTGGTAAATGTTTTGTAATGTTGAGCCGCTAAAATAGTAGTGGGCACCAACATCATGACTTGTTTGCCGCTGGTAACTACCCGCAAAGCCGCGCGCATGGCTACTTCTGTTTTCCCAAAGCCCACATCCCCTACTAAGACACGGTCCATGGAGCGGTTATGAGATAAATCTTGCAATACATCGGTAATAGCTTGTTGTTGCCCGGCAGTAAGTGTAAAGGGAAAAGAATCGGCAAATTCTTCTTCTAAGCGTATATCTCCGGTCAGAGCCTCTGCTCCGGCGGCTTGACGTTGTGCTTCTAATTTTAAGATTTCTTGGGCTGTTTTTTGCGCCTCTTCTTTTACGCGTTTTTTAATATCTTTCCATGCGGTGCCCCCTAAGGCAGAAAGGGAAGGTTTTTTGCCGCCGGCACTAATATATTTTTGTACCCGTTTGAAATCATACATAGGGACATATAATTTACTGCCGCGGCGATATTCAATAATTAAACAATCGGTGGGATTATTTTCTTTATCGAGTATCTCCAGTCCCAAATATTTACCGATACCGTGGTTCTGGTGCACAATGTAGTCGCCGGGGCGCAATTCTTGGAAACGGACTTTTTGGGTGTTTTCAAGAGTAAAATTTTTCAGAACGGATTGAGGACGGTAGTGCCGGTTCAAAATTTCCGAGGAAGTAATATAGGCCACCTTTTCATCAGACTGGTAAAATCCTTGTGCTAAAGCGGAGATGTGAAGCGGCAAATTTTTTAGATGGGGATAGTCTTGAAAAATTTCTTGAAAACGGTCCAATTCCCCGCGGTTTAAGCAGGTAATAATCGGATTGATGCCTTGCTTTTGCAGAGAAACTATTTCTTGGTCTAATAAATTGAAATTAGCGTGAAAAGCGATGTTAGCTTTGAAGCCGCAATCCATGCCTTGTTGAGTAGGGAATTG
The DNA here is from genome assembly GCA_017528825.1 of Elusimicrobiaceae bacterium. Classification (NCBI taxonomy): domain Bacteria; kingdom Pseudomonadati; phylum Elusimicrobiota; class Elusimicrobia; order Elusimicrobiales; family Elusimicrobiaceae; species Elusimicrobiaceae bacterium. Next base: position 13,962 of record JAFXOI010000031.1, read on the forward strand.
ACTTAAAATAACTGCTCCTTGCAAGGAAGATAAGTCCAGTTCTGCCGGTGGATTATCCAGTAGCCATTGGGCGTTAGCAGTATAGTCAGATAAGGTGGCAGGCCGATTATTAAATACCAGCGGAATCAAGGTAATTTGTTCTTGAGTCCGAGTTGTATTTTGTGTGTCCATATCAAACTGGCTAATCGTTTCAATACGGTTCCCGGCAAAATACAAACGTAGCGGCAGGGGTTGCCCCGGCGGAAAAATATCTACCACACTGCCACGCAACGCATATTGGCCGGCGTTTTCTGTATAATCTTCCCGGGTGTATCCTTGTTGCTGTAGAAAATCAGCCAGTTCACTGCGTCTATAAGTGTCCCCGCAATGAAGGGTGAGTGTGTGGGATAAGAAATCGGCCGGAGCTGGCAGGGCGGCTTGCCATTGGCTATAGGGAGCCGCTACCGCATAGACAGAAGAAGCGGTGAGCAAAGTATGTAGGGCGGCCATCTGCCCTAACGGATTTTCCGGAAAGACCAAAATCTGAGTGTTTTCGGGGGCAAATTCTTGCACCGCATGCGCAAAATCTTCCAGGTCTGTATCGGTCCAATATAATATGCTTTTGCCGGCAGCCGAATATGTTTTGGCCGCAAAATATCCCGCCGCGCTGGCGTTGGGCAGCCCGTAGAAAAAAGAAAGTGCGGCCTTAGATACTACCATGATGTACCTCTAAAAGCTGGACGGTTCGGTACCTTTTTTGAAAGCTTCTAAAAATTTATTTGGGTCCGTGGGGGTGGCCAATTTGCCTGTAGTGGGGTTAATATAGGAGAAAGAAATCCCTTCCGGTACCGGGAAATCATCCGTCGGTTCCTCTTTTAAAATCTGCTCCATGATATCTGTCCACCAGCGTGCCGTGGTGCTACCGGTCCAATGATATTGTTCTTGTGAGGTATCATCATCATAACCCATCCAAGCAGCTGCGGCGGTGTGCGGAGTCATGCCCACAAACCACATATCACGATGGCTCTGTGTAGTACCGGTCTTTCCGGCGATAGGACGCCCAAGCCGATTGGCTGCCGTGCCGCTACCGCGCTGTACGACCCCTTTCATCATGTTAATGAGTAAATACGAATCTTGCGGAGAGAAGGCTTCTTTTTCTTGGGAAATATGTTCTTCCAAGATGCGCCCATTGTTGTCTTCCACCCGTTCTATGTAGTAATTATCGGTGTGAATGCCGCCATTGGCAAAAGTAGACAGTGCGGCTAAATGTTCGTCCATATTAATTACACTGACCCCTAACGCCAGTGCCGGTACATTGGGAAGCGGTGCAGTCAATCCGGCCTTACGCGCTACGTCAATGACACGTTGCGGGGTAATAGCATCAATAAGGTTGACGGCCACCAAGTTTTTGGATTTTTCCAAGGCGCGGCGCATGGTAATCCAGCCATCACTGCGACCTCCATAGTTTTGGGGCACCCAAACGTTAAAGGATTTGTTGCCGATAAACGATTGTGAAGCTAAATCTAAAGAATATAAATCGGCATTCTCATCAAACGTATGCCAGTTGCGTCCGTCAAAATAAAACATAGTTGGCAAATCTTTGACCAAAGTAGCGGGAGTATAACCTTGTTGCAAAGCGGCCATCCAAACATAGGGCTTGAAAGAGGAACCCGGTTGGCGGTAGGCTTGCGTGGCGCGGTTAAATTTGCTGTCAGAAAAACTACGCCCGCCGATCATCACCCGCACGGCTCCGGTTTTTACATCACGCACTAAGAACGCACCTTGCAATCTCGGGTAGTCTTCCCGCGGGGTGTTTTCGGCATTTTCTTCCGAAAGATTGCGGGTGTCGGCCTCGGCATCGTTTGGGTCTATCTCAATGCCCATACCTTTGGCAATAACAGCATCCAGCTCCAACAATTTTTGATTCATAATTTGCTCGGCCTGGATCTGTTGGTCTAAGTCTAAGGTCGTGTAAATGTTGAGGCCGCCTTTCCATAAGGTTTCTGTGCCGTATTTGGGCTCTAGGATACGACGGATATGTTCAATAAAGTACAAGGCCGGTTTGTCTCCTTGTGCAGACGGTTCTTTTTGAGGAAGCGGTTCGGCTTTGGCTTTTTCCAACGCTTCTTTGTCTAAATATCCTTGGTCATACATAACCTGTAGCACGAGATCGCGCCGCATTTTGGAGCGCTCGGGGTTGGCAAACGGATTGTAGTTACCCGGTGAAGGAATTAGGCCGATTAATAAAGCAGATTCACCGGTGGTCAGTTCGGAAAGGTCTTTGTTAAAATACCGCTTTGCCGCTGCCTTGACTCCGTACGCACCGCTGCCTAAATAGATTTCGTTCAGATAAAGCTGTAAAATTTCGGGTTTACTAAAGCTATATTCGATTTGAACGGCCAAAATAATTTCACGTATTTTTCGAATCAGTTTTTTCTGTTGGGTTAAGAAAACGCCTCTGGTAAGTTGCTGAGTCAGCGTAGAGGCCCCTTGGGAAGCACGGCGAGTGCGTAAGTCCTGCCATAAGGCGCGGAAAATACCCCGCACGGAAAAACCTGCATGTTGGAAGAAATCTCTGTCTTCCATGGCTACTACGCCGTTTTGCAGATCTACCGGAATTTCCTCTAGCGGCACCATACTGCGTTTTTCAATAGAAAATTCATGAATGAGTTGACCGTTGCGGTCGAATACTTTGGTAGTCAGCGAAGGGGTATATTCTTCCATTTCATACACGGGTGGAATGCCGGAAAAAATATAACGCATAAATACAGCGCCCCCTATGATAGAGGCAAACAAGACTATCAACAGGAAAAAAATAAAAAATTTAGAGAATAAAATATTCCGGATTAAACGCATATTTTTATTATACAAAACTTGTCTGCCTTTACAGTTTAGGCTCGCACTACATTATATAACCCTTTTGTAGGAAGGGAAAAACAGTCGGTGAAGTAAGTATGAGAATAGGTTGCAAGAGGGGAATTTAATCTAATCGGCAGGAGTGAGCTTGAAAATTTGCTATCTGTAATCTCAAAAAAATAGTAAAATCTATCTATAATCGGGGGGCCTGGTATGTCTTCATCCAAAAAACCGAAATCTTGTGTCTATTCGTGTCCGGCCGAGTGCGGGGAAACCGCCCGTTTTGTACCGGATAGCCCAGCGCTTGCTTGCTTTAAGGAACAAGGGGTGGAAGGATATGACTTGGTGTATATTGCCGATACACATAATCGGCAGGTGTTTCTTTTCGGTACGCCAAAAGGAGCTGCCGCGCAAGTGGAAGTAGACTTGGCGCAACCGGTGCATGAACAGGCTCATCAAAAAGCGGCTGCCGGAGAAGTGATCAGCTATGAGTGGAGTGCTTGTCAGGGGGAAAATAACTGTTTTTTCCAAACGACACTCATCCCTTTGCGGGATCAAAAAGGTCAAGTGGGCAGTGTGTTGGGTTTGGTAAAAAACATTACCGATTGGGCCTATGAATATCATCATACCCGTTTTTTGAAAGAAGTCGGTCGGCGCACTTTTCCGCAAGTGTTGCTTATGGCACGGGAAGAAGAACGCCGCAAATTATCCTCGGCTTTGCATGATGAAATCGGTTCTTCGGCGGTTATTTTGACTTCTCTGCTCAGTATGGTTAAAGACAGCGTGAGTACGCAAGACCAAGCGCAGGCTCTGAAAGATATTGCCGCTTTGGATAAACAAATCAAAGACAGTATTGAGCGTATTAAAAACATTGTGGTGAGTATGCGGCCGCCCAATTTAGAGACGGTGGAATTGGCCGAGGCCGTGCGGGATATGGTAGAAAATGTCACCCGTTACCGTGACATTAAGCCCTCGTTTCACTTTGAGGCAGATGATGAGTTAAAGATGTCTGATGAAGTGAAAATCGTATTGTACCGTGTGGCGCAGGAAAGTTTGAACAATATCTTGAAACATTCCCAAGCTACGAAAATGGATATTTATATCAAACGCGGAGTAAAAGAAGTAACTTTACGCATTACCGATAACGGAAAAGGATTTAAGCAAAACAAACAACGCTCAATAGACCATGTGGGGCTACTTTCCATGCGGGATAGTGTGGCTTATTTGGGTGGTAAATTTACAATTAAAAGCGAACTTGGAAAAGGCACGGTGGTAGAAGTGACGTGTCCCAAGATCGTATACGGGGAGATAAATCGATGAGTATAAAAGTAGTATTAGCGGATGATCATGCCATTGTGCGTGACGGCGTACGTGCCGTGCTAGAGCGCAAGGGCAAGGATATGGAAGTGGTGGCCGAAATTTCCAACGGAAAGGAATTGGTGGAATGGGCGGCTAACCATGATGCGGATGTATATGTGGTGGATATTTCTATGCCGGTATTAAATGGTATTGAATCCACTCACCAATTGATGAAACTTAAACCGGAAGCCAAAGTAGTGATGCTTAGCATGTATGACGACCGCGTTTCCGTAGAAAAAGCGCTCAAAGCCGGAGCTAAAGGATTTATTGTTAAAGTATCTACGGCCGATGAAATTGTAGATGCTATTCGCGAAGTAGCCGGCGGACGTTTTTATCTATGCAGCAAAGTGTCTAAGTACATTGTGCAGGGGTTTTTGGGTAAAACCTCTCCGCGCAGACGCGACGGCACCGGACTTACCCCCAAAGAGAAAGAAGTATTGCAACTAATTGCCGAGGGGTACAGCAGTAAACAAATTGCCAAAACATTTAACTTATCCTTAAATACCATTCACGTGCACCGCAATAACATTATGCGTAAGCTGAATATTCATAAACAAGCTGAGCTGGTGCGCTATGCCATTAAGGAAGGGATTGCTCAACTATAAGGAGTTTTTATGCGTATTATTGCCGGTACTGCACGAGGACGTCGTATTTTCTCTGTGTCTAAAAAATTGCCTGTTAAACCCATTTCAGACCGTATCAAACAGTCTGTGTTTGATATTTTGCGGCCGCGTTTGACGGGGGCCATGTGGCTAGATTTGTTCGCCGGTACCGGCAATGTATCGCTGGAAGCTCTTTCGCGCGGAGCGGTGAGAGTGGTGTCGGTAGATCGGGAACCTGCCTGTATTAAAAACATACACCGCAATTTGGCACATTTGGGTTTTGAAGATCGCGCGCGGGTGATCAAAGCGGATATCTTAAAACCGCTGGACTTTTTGCTTTCCTATAGTGATAATGAGGGCTATGACATCATTTTCATGGGGCCGCCGTATCGCGACTTGAACAATAAAATGTTATCTTTTTCCGAGCCGGCCCTTAAAAATGTAGCGGAAGCTAAATTGTTGGCACCCAAAGGAATTATTGTGTTGCAAACGCATAAAACAGAGAATTTCGCGGTGCCGGAGAATTTGGAAATTTACCGGCAGGAAAAATACGGGGACACCCTCGTCCATTTTTTGCGCTACAAGGCGGCCTAAATGTATAACGATGTACATGAACTAAATTTTTCTAAAATCAAAACCTACTTAGAGTGTCCGCTCTTGTATAAGTACAAATACATAGACGGCCGCAAAGAAGGGCTGGTGGCGGCCTCGTCACTAGGAGTGTCTATACATCGTACATTGGAGCAGTACCACCGCCATAGCAATGACCCTTCTGAATTGTTAGCCTATTATGATGATTGCTGGTTGGGAGCCGGTTATAAAAGTGCGGCCGAGCAAATGGAGTATTACCTCAAGGGAAAACAACAACTGGAAAAATATGCCGAGCGGGAATATGCACGCAAAACGACGGTGGACAGCACGGAGCGTGAGTTTATTTTTACCGAAGGCAAATGGACCCTGCGCGGCAAAATTGACCGTACCGATAAACATCCTGATGGTAGTTGGGAAGTGATTGATTATAAAACCGGCGACGACATTGATTTGGAAGCGCAAATTACCGATTCATTGCAAATGGGCATTTATGCCATCGGCGCGCAACGCGCGTGGAACATAAAAAAAGGAAAAGCCAGTTTTTATTTTACGGCTTTTGACAAAGTGGTCAGCGCACCGTTTGAAGCCTTTGACGAGGCTAAAATTTTAGGCAAGTTTATAGAAGTGGGGCAGAAAATAGAAGCCGAACAATTTGAGCCGGATACCTCTCATTGTGCCACGTGCGCTTTCCGCAACCGTTGCGAAAAATCTATCTGCCCCGACGAAGAGAAAGAACCCGACTTTAGCGGCAACACCCCGGCTTAACATTAAGGAAGAGAATAAAAACGAATTCCTTTTTTATAAACATTTCCGGCAATAAATAAAGTCTTATTTTTCTTGAACCGGTTTTTGAATCAGGGCTGCACTAACTAAAATAATAATTAGCCCTATCACTTCGTGTATAGTGGGCATGCGTCCGGAAATTAAAATGTCTGTTAGCATGGCAACTACCGGAGTAAAATAACTGACGGCCGAAGTACGCGTCGATCCCCAGCGTTTGAGTAGTGCTACCAACAGTAAAAATGCGATTGCGGAAGAAAACACCCCTGCGCAAATAATGGAAATAATCACTTTGCCGGAAAATACAGACCAAGCGGGAAGTGGCTCTGTAAATAAGGCTACCACCAGCAAAATAACGGCTGAAAATACATACTGATGAAAAGCATTAGCTTCCAAGGTGGTGCTATGGTCATCTACCATTACTTTTTTAGTCATTACATTGCCTAAAGCATACGACCACGCCATCAGTAGTACCGCAAAGCAACCATACAAAGCATGCGGATTGTCCCCTAACGATAAGGTGGGCCACATAATTACCGTAACACCACACATACCTAACAGCACACCGCATGCCCGCAACCAGGTAAAACGGTCCACTCCTTTGAGCAGTACTGCTCCGGCAATAAAAGCCCATATCGGTACAGTGCCATTAAAGATACCTCCCAGAGTAGGGGAAATGAAACTCATCCCCCAAGAGCGTGCCGCAAACGGGAATAAAATTAATAAAAATCCGACTAACCAAGGACGCCAAATTTGTTTGCGGGAAATACGCAAACTTTTGCCTTGGATCATATAAAAACCCGCCAAGAAAATAAGGCCGGCTAACACAATATATAAGGTGCTCCAACAAGGAGGTAAAGCCGTTACAATATTTTTAGTAGCCAAAAATACCGTTCCCCAACAGAGTGCTAAACAAAACGCTAAAAAATAACTCATAAGTTCTCCTTTTTTTCTCCTAGTGCAAATTTTATCCGTGTATGTGGGCGTACCATGCAATAATGGCACATCCCAGTAGCAAGCGGTATATTACGAAAACAGAAAATGTATGGCTTTTAATGTACTTCATTAAACCACCGATTACAAACAGCGCTCCGATAAACGCGCTGAAAAATCCACATATCAGAGCGGTATTTAAATCCGTCCATGAAAGTTTTGTTATTTCTAACAGTGCCGCACCGGCAATAATCGGAGCGGAAAGTAAAAAAGAAATGCGCGTACTTTGCGTGCGTGAAAACCCTAACAATAATGCCGCCGTAATGGTGATACCGCTACGCGATACGCCGGGCATTAGGGCTAAGGCTTGCGCACAACCAATCAGCAACAGGGTGTTTAGCGTAATTGGGGCGTCGGGCCCGGTTTTACTGCGGCGGTCCGCCCAGCCCAAGAGAAGCGCAAAGAGCATTAAACACGCCGCAATGGAAAGCGGATTTCTAAAAATAGTTTCCACTTGGTGGTGTAAGCATACTCCGGCTATGGCCGCCGGTAAAGTAGCCAAAGCTAGTAACCACAAAATTTTTCCTTGGGGGGTGCGCGGTTGCGTCAAACCGTTTTTGATAATTTGTACCCAATCTTTGGCAAAATATAACAGCACCGCCAGTAATGTGGCCAAGTGCAGCAGTACGTCAAACGTAACTCCTTGATAAACCTGCCCTCTGAAAAAAGGCAGTAGCACCAAGTGGGCCGAGCTGGAAATCGGTAAAAATTCGCCCAACGCTTGCAACAATCCTAACAGAACAGCATCCAAAATGGTCATGAAATCTCCTTAAATGTGACGATAGGTTTATTAAAATCAGTCACATCAAAAGCCATGGCATTGCCGGGGCGGAAAGAAATATATTGTCCATTTAATAGTTCGGCGGCTAAACTGATATTGGGGTTATGTCCCACCAGTAAAACGCAATCGTATTCCGCCAAATACTCCTGCGCTAAATCTACTAGACCAGCGGCACTTAAACGGCCATCCAAACTGCCTTCTATCTGAGGAGTGATTCCCCAAGCATTAGCGGCTAATTGAGCACTTTGTTGGGCGCGTAGTAAAGGACTGCATAAAATCAATTGCGGGGTAAACCCGGCCTGTTTTAGCATTTGCCCGGTGCGACTGGCTTGTTCTTCGCCTTCTGTTGTGAGAGGACGTTGTGCATCGCTGGTAGCTGCAAATCCGGCTTGACCGTGACGCATTAAAATCAGTATTTTTTTCATATTTCAAAATGCGCCGCAACAAGCCGCGCCAAAAATGCAATAATGTATAAAATACCTTATTACTATAGCATTTTATGAGCACTTATTATGGGCCTTATCAGGCTTTAGAAAAGAAATTTTTGGCATATGCCTCTGCTTTGCAACCCGGCCCGCAACGTCCGGTGTTGGTGCTATGTCCGTCCGGCCGAATGGCGGAATATTTACGACGTAAATTGGCGCGCCGCAACGGCTTGATTAGTAATGTGTTTTTTGTCACCTTTTCCCAACTCATTTCTACCTTGGATGCAGAAAACGGAAATAATCAGCTTGCTTTATTGCCAAACGATCATTTTCACGATTATTTATTGAAACAAACTTTACAAACAAACGGTTTGAACCGCTATCCGGTGAGCCGCGGGTTTCTCAATGCATTAAAATCTTCGCTACGCGATTTGGCCGATTCGCTGGCCGATCCTGTCGTCTTACAAGAACACGCAGACACATTTACAGACCCCTTTCTGCAAGAAGATGCCGCTCATTGGCAATGGCTGGTGCAAGTGTACAAGGCCTATCAGCAAAAATTAGATCAAGTGCCCGGGTACCGTTCCTATCAGCAATACTTTACACAAGCCTTACAACAGGCGTCGCAAGGTAGCCGCTGGCTACATTCTTTTCAAGAAATTTTAGTATATGGGTTTTACGAATTGACCGGCCGCCAATTGGAGTTATTTCAAGTGCTAAGATCCCATTATCCGGTAACGGTTTTTTGGGCCTATGCCGATACGCCGTCTTTTGCTTTCGGGCGTAAATTTTTTGAAACCAATATCGCCGGTAGTCCTAGCTGCATGGCTCTGCCCAACAAAGGCGAGGCGGAAAGCGTGGGAGCTGTGGCGGATTATTTATTTACACCGCAAGCCGCGCCACGTAAACCGGACGGTTTGCACTTAGTTTTTGCTCCGGATCCGCAAGGAGAATTGTTCTTTGTAGCAAAGGAAATGTTGCGCTTACATGAACAGCAAGACATCGCCTGGGAGGACATGGCGGTTGTGGCCCGTTCTTTGGGTCCCTATCAACTGACATTGCCCGGTTTGTTTGCGGAAAATGCCATTGCTTTCCAAGCAGATTTTTCAACGGGTTTAGAGGCGCACCCGCTGGGCGTATTTTGGCTTAATTTAATCTCTTTGGCACGCAATGGTTTTGACAGAGAACAGTTGCTCGCTGTCATTAATAGTCCGTATTTTGCCGGTCAAAATCAATGGCGCTATTTGGTAGAAGAAAGTTTGGCCGAGCGTGATTACAACCAATGGGCAGATTTAGTACGTCCCGGCTTAAAACACTATGATCCTGCCTTCCTGCAATGGTTAGAGCAAATAAAAGGGCAATTGGAATTTTTAGAAAAAGCACTTTCCTGGACGAGTTTATCTCAGGCCACTTTGGCTCTTTTGCAACAATATACTAATACCGCCATTTTTACCTCGCAGGAGCAATCTCTGTGGCAACAGGTACAAGAGGCGGTGAATAGTTTTGCCCGTTATGAAACGATTGCTTGTGAAGCTCAACGCGGAGAATTTGTAGAAGAATTGTTAGCCGCTTGGAAGGCAATAACCGTGCATGAGGTGTACAATCCGGCCGGGGCGGTAACAGTAGGAGAGGTGCAAAGTCTGCGCGGTATGGAATTTAAGGTAATTTTTCTGTTAGGTGCCAACGAAAAAATCTTTCCACAAGTGATTCGGGAAGATCCGGTGCTTAAAGATTATTACCGCCGCATCTTGCGCGACCAATTGGGGTTTTGGATGAATCAAAAAATGGAGCGTTTTGAGGAAGAACGCTTGCTATTTTCCGGTGTGGTGCAGACTGCCCGACAACAATTGTATGTCTCTTTCTTGCGAGAAGATGAAGCCAAAAAAGCACTTGTGCCGTCCAGTTATGTGGTGGAATTGGCCCGGGCGGCCGGGGTGGGATTAACGGAGGAAACACTGCAAAAGGTGCCCGCCCGTCTTTTAGACCGTTTGAGCACCCTAGAAAGCAGTTTATTAACCCGGCAAGAAATCTCACTTATGTTGGCTGCTCAAACGGCCGATGCTTCTGTATATGAACAGGTGGGGCTAAATCGAGCGCAACTTACGGAGCAATTAGAGGCCGCCAAACAAATTGCTACGACTGGTGCTTTAACAGCATATGACGGAATGATTGCCAGCGGAGCGTCCATTTTTCAGGCGCAGCATGCACAAGGGTTTTCTCCCTCGGCACTACAGGATTTGGCTCGTTGTCCGTTAAAATACTTTTTTGCCAAAGGGGTGGGGTTGGCTCATCCCGATGAGGTGCTCAGCCGCAGCGAAATAGCTCCCAATTTGCGCGGTACGATTTACCATGAAGTGCTTATGGACTATTACCAGCGTTTGGATCAAGAGGGTTTGACGGCCGAGCTATTTGATCAAGCCCGCCAAGAACGGGTCAAAGAAGCGTTTGAAGAACGTTATCCGGCAGGAAGCTATAAACAGTTTGGGATTTATCCGGTAATTTGGGATTTGCTGGTGCAAGACATGCAAGAAAAATTAGCCGATTTTGTGGTTAAAGACGCCCAGTATTTAGACGGATATGTGCCGCATATTTTTGAAACCTATTTTGAAAAAATATATCAGCCTTCTGCTCAGTTATCTCTAAAAATAAAAGGAATTATAGACCGGATTGACGTCAACCCCGAACAGAAGACCTTCCGAATTGTAGATTATAAATCCGGCCGGCACGGTGGCAAAAATTTGGCGGCGGATATGTTCAAACAAGTTATTTTGCAACCGTTCCTATACCTGGTTCTGGCCCAGCAACAGTCTTCTACACAGGGATTATCTGCAGACGGAGCGGCTTTGCTAACTATCCAAAAAGGTTATAACCGCCAAGAGCTCAGTCAGGCAGACTTTCAAGCGGTGCAAGAGCGGGCGGCTGATTTTTTCACGTTTCTGATACAACTGGTGCAACAGGGCCAATTTTTTATGCATCCCGGAAAACATTGCGCTTATTGTCCGTACGGTGCTATTTGTCGCAAAGATGTTTTCCGCAGTTTACTGCGGGCCAGCCATAGCAAGCAAGTGCGCGCGTTAGAGGAGGCGACCCAATGAATTTAACCGAAGATCGCCAACTGGTACGCAGCCGATTGGATATTAATTTGGTAGTAGAAGCCGGGGCCGGTACCGGCAAAACCACCTTACTTATTGAGCGATTATGTTTTGCTTTACTGGCGCAAGGGATTTTGGCCCCGCGCTTGGTCGCTTTGACGTTTACGGAGAAGGCAGCGGCAGAAATCAAAACGCGTTTAATGAGTAAACTACAGGCGGTGATTAATGCCGTGCGCCATGGTGAAAAAGACGCCGTGTTGGAATGGCTGCGTGATTATTTCTCTGTGCCAAACGATGATATTGTGGCGCGAGCCGAACTGGCTCTAACGCAGTTAGACCGTAGTCAAATTGGCACCATACACAGTTTTTGTGCCGACATTTTGCGTAGTTTTCCGCTGGAGGCGGGACTGGCACCGCAGGCAGAAATAGATACCGGTTCGCGCGGACAACATATTTTGGAAACAGAGTGGAACCGTTTTTTGGATGTTGAACTGGGCGTGCAGTCTGCGCACGCTACACAATGGAAAGAAGTGCTTTCTTGCATTTCCCTATCTCAGTTATTTAGTTGGGTGCAGGAAATGTGTAGCGGCAAAATTGAGCAATACGATTATTTTGCTCAAAAGGATAAATTAATTGCCGTTTGCCAAGAACGAGCCCTTCAAGCCAACCGGCTTTCTACCGCGTTTTTAGAAAAGGGTAAAAAACCGCGGGCCGTGGAAAATGCTTTGCAGCAAGCCCAGCGTCGTTTCGAACAGGCGGTGGTATGGTTGCAGAGCGGGCAATTACCTGCCGCAGAGGAAGAAACTATTTCCATAGGTTCGTCTGTTCCCAAAGGGTGGGATGTTTCTTCTATAGAGGAAGCCAAAGCCTTGTGTCGTTTTGCAGAGCAGGCAGATCCTTGTGTACAGAGCTTGATTTTGAAAGTACACCGATTGTTAGAAGGCCTAGTTGCGCGCGTGAAACAACGTTATGAAGCGGAAGGTATTTTAAGTTTTGATGATTTGATTGTTAAGACGCGCAATTTACTACGGACTAATTTACTGGTACGCCGTCTGTTGCAAGAAAAATACGATGCTTTTTATATTGATGAATTCCAAGATACCGATCCGGTACAAGGAGAAATCCTATTATTTTTAGCCGAGCAAAAAGGGAACGGGGCTACTAGTTGGCAACAGGTACAGCTCCAACCCGGTAAATTATGCGTAGTGGGAGACCCGAAACAATCTATTTATCGTTTCCGTGGGGCGGATATTACGGCTTATGAATTGTTTACCGATTTGATTTTAAGACAAGGCGGGCAGAAAGCCTATTTGCGTCAAAATTTCCGCAGCGAGCCGGATATTATTTCCCTAACCAATCAGGTTTGTTCTACCGTGATGAAAGAGAAACCGGCTTTTCAACCTGCGTATGAACCTATTTTTACCGCCAAGCCCTTTAAGCAACCGGCTGTAGAAATTACCTTCATCCAAGAGGGAGAAGGACAAGCGGATGATTATCGTCATAATCAAGCCCAATGGGTGGCAAGTTGGATTGAACAGCACGTAGGAAAAGATGTGCTGGCTAACGGGCAGAAACTGGTCTATAAAGATATCGCTATTTTATCGCGTGCCGGGACTACTTTAGGCCCCTATACCGAGGCTTTACGCCGCCGCGGAATTCCTTTCCTAGTAGAAGAGGATCCGGATTTTTACACGCGCCAAGAAATTGCGGATTTGTTAAATTTGTTACGTGTACTGGAAGACCCGCAGAATAAAATTGCTTTAGCCGGAGTGATGCGTAGCCCGCTGGGAGCACTCACGGATGAAGAGTTATACCAGGCGGCCCAACGCAAAGAGTTAGACTTTAGGGTTCCCTCTCAATTTCCAAAACTGGAACGTTTATTTGCGCAATTACGTTATTTATCTGCACAAAAAGGTCGCATGCCGCTACATCAGTTCTTACAATGGATCGTGCAAGAAACCGGTTTGCGTGAGATATGTGCCTATGCTTATGAGGGAGCTAACAGCATAGAACACATCATGCGTTTAGTGTCTTTGGCGCAAGGTTATGCCTTGCAAAATCCGGTCAGCTTGGGGCAATTTTTGGCGCGGGTAGATGATCTGATTACACAAGAGTTAAACCGTCTCACTTCTGCAAGCGGGGAGGCAGCCAGCCAAGCGGTCAATGTAATGAGTATCCATAAATCGAAAGGATTGGAATTTCCGGTGGTGATTTGGGTGGATTTATCCAAGCGGCAAACGCATACGGCCGCTACTCAAGATACTCATTTATATTCGTGGCGTTATAATATACACGGACTAAGAGTAGGCAAGTACGCGGATTTGAATTTAGTTTGGTTGGAAGAAGAACAACGGGAACACAGCCGTTGTGAAGAGGTACGTGTTCTGTATGTAGCTTTAACGCGTGCGCGTGAGAAATTGGTGTTGGTGGGGAATGATTTTGGGGAAACGGGCACGGTAATGGGAGCACTGAAACAAGCCGGTATCCGTCAGGAAAATACAGAAATAAACATACCGATACAATGCAATATCGTGCCCTATGTATCACCGGAAAATTTCATTTATCAACATCAAGTGGCAAAGTCTGCTCGGGTGGAACTTGGCGATTTGGAAAAATGGAAAGAAGCGTATAGTAAGCGGCAAGCGGCTTACGAGCAACACCAACAAAATACGAAATCTTTGTCTCCCTCTAAGCGCACGGAGCATGCGGATATTTCCGACGCGCAAGCGATGCGGTTGGGCAGTGTGGTGCATACTGCCTTGCAACGCTTTGGGCAATATCCGCAAGAAACTGCGCAACAGCTCTTGCAGGCCACACTTTCTGCTGCCGAGCCGGATTTATACGAACGAGCCCTTGCTGTACTAAATTCATTTTGGCAAAGTGAGGCTTTTGAGCAGTTGCGGCAATTAACCCCCTTGGGAACGGAATTGCCTTTCTCACTGGATACTGAGCATGGCGTAGTGAGCGGGATGATTGATTTTTTGGGGCAAGATAAATCGGGCACCGTGTGGGTGCTGGATTATAAAACCGATGAAGTAACCCCCGGGCAAGAGCACATCGCCGCACAAAAATACTGGCCGCAACTGGAAGTGTACCTGCAGGCGGCCCGGCGGCTCTATCCGCAAAAGACCGTAAAAGGAGCCATTGTGTTTATACGCGGTGGCGTATGGGTGGAGTACCCAGGGAAATAATTGCTAAAATTTAAAGAGTATTAGGAGGATATATGTTTGATAAGTTAGGACAATTAAAAGATTTATGGCAGCTGAAAAATCAGATGCAGGAAATTAAAAAGAGACTGGACAATATGGTTGTCAAAGTGTCCAGCCCCAATCACGTGTTTGAAATTACCATTTCCGGCTCTCAGGAAGTCAAGGAAGTGACGGTAGATGCCACGTACAAAAATTTTTCCGAAGTTCAATTAGGCGAAGAATTGAAAACTGCCATCAATAAAGCCGTGCGTGATAGCCAAGCCTTGGCGGCGCAAGCCATGGGCGGGGCCATGGGCATGGAACTGCCGAAAGCATAATATAGCAGATACCCACGCAGTAGAAAATAGTTTCGTAGCGGAGAAGGGAATTTAGCAAGGGAAGGTGTGACGTTGCAAATAGGATCCTTGGAAATTGACCGGATAGGATTAGGCACTTGGGCATTGGGTGGCGGAAAGGATTGGGGAGAAACTCTTGCCGATCAAGCCTATGCCACTGTGTCCGCCGCGATAGACAGAGGCATTGTTTTAATAGATACCGCCCCCGTTTACGGAGCGGGCACATCCGAAGAAATCATAGGCCGCGCGATCTCCTCTTGCCGCCAGCGTGTGGCGTTAGCCACCAAATGCGGCATTTGCTTGCGTGAGGGGCGTCCCGATCACGATTTGCGGCCCCAACGTATTTTGCAGGAATGTGAAAATTCCCTGCGGCGATTGCAGACCGATTATATTGATCTATATCAAATCCACTGGCCGGACCCGAAAGTACCGTTAACGGAAGCGGTCGGTACATTAACACGCCTACAAGAACAGGGAAAAATCCGGGCAATCGGGCTTTGTAATGTATCTGCTGAACAAGTAAAACAAGCCAGCGAAGTAGCCCCTATTACAAGCGTGCAGAGCCGGCTTTCTTTGCTGGATCAAAAGACTCTTTCTTTGGCGGCGTTTTGCCAACAACGGGGGATTTATTTTTGGGCTTATGGCGTGTTGGGGGGAGGCATTTTGACAGGTAAATATACCCAAATGCCTAACTTGCGCCGTTGTGATGCGCGGCGGTATTTTTATCCGCATTATTTTGGGGAAGGATTTCACGCGGCTATGTCCGTGACGCAACGTGTGAAAACGGTGGCGCAACAAAGACAAGTACCCCCTAGTGCGGTAGCTTTGGCGTGGACACTGGCCCAGCCGGGCGTGAGAGGAGTGCTGGCCGGTGCCCGTACGAGTGCTCAAGTGACGGAAAATATACAGGCCTTGTCTTTACAGTTAAGTGCCCAAGAGCAGGAGTTCTTACGTGGAAAGTGAAACACATATTAGCGAATATTTGCAACTGATTTTACCTGCTTTAGGTGTTAATAAACAGCGGGAATTGGGGCGTTTGTTATACGAGATTAACAAACGAGATGCCTTGCCGTTGGCTGAGATATTACCTGCAGAAAAAAATTTAACTTTTGAACGCGCCAAAAACATACTATTACAAAAACGCTATCCGCTTTCCTATAAGACCGCTGCGAAAAACGCATTTTATTTGCCTAAATTGGAGTTTGACCCGGCCCAGCGGGCGGATTTGTCTGGGCGCCCTTTTTCTCCCAAGCAAATATACATAGAAGCCGCGGTGCAAGACAGCCCGTTGGCGCTTCGTGCCCGCCACATGTTTCCGCAGGCACAAGTGGAAATTTTACATGAAAAAAAGACAGTGGGCCAACCTTGCTTTTCTCGTCGTACAGAAACGCTTCTTATTCATCAGGAAAAATATGATTTCGTAAAGCCCTGTCCGTGCTCGCAAGGAAATGCGGGGTGTGGGTATAATTTGATTAATTTGGGATTTGGGTGCCGGTTTGAATGTGAATATTGTTTTTTACAGCAGTATCAAAATTTGCATGCTATTTTGTTGCCGGCCAATATAAACGATTTTTTGGCAAAAATAGATCAAACCACTTGGCGCAAAGGACTTTTTGAACGACCGCGTATCGGTAGCGGAGAATTTACAGACTCATTAGTATTTGACGAATTGACCCAATACACACAAGATATAGTGCCCTTTTTTCGGGCACGGCCGCATTTGCAATTTGAATTCAAAACCAAAAGCACTTGTATTGAAGGATTATTGCGGGCGGGCGGAGCTGAAAATGTGGTGGTGGGTTGGTCTGTAAATGCCCCGCAATTTATTGAAAATGTGGAACATTTAACGCCGGATTTAACCGCCCGTTTGCAGGCCGCTGCACAGGTGGCTCGTGCGGGATATCGTTTAGGTTTTCACTTTGATCCGGTGGTACCGTTTGAAGGATGGCAAACCGCCTACACCCAAGCGGCCGAGCAAATTGCCCGGTCGGTCCCGTTAGACAAGGTGGCATGGATCAGCGTGGGGATGTTGCGCTTTTCCCGCGAACTGAAAAAAGCGGTGGAAAATCGTTTCCCGGAAAATACGATTTTAGACGGTGAATTTTTATTAGATTTTGACGGAAAAATGCGTTATCCTGCCGTTTTAAGGCGAGAAGTATATGGTTATTTTGTGCCGCTTTTGCGCCGCCTTTTCCCTCACACGCAAGTCTATGTATGTATGGAAGCCCCTGAATTCTCCTTACACTAACAAGATAACAAGTACTCTATTCTACATTTGGCATTTCCTACTTATGCTAAGAACAAATCGGCTTTAGAAGCGTAGTAAAAAAGAGACTGGAAACGGAGTAGTCTGTTTGATATGTATGAGCGAAAGGCGAGTTTATCAAACAGCGTTTGCAGTCTCTTTTTTTGCTTCTTTGCCGAGAGTCTTTTTGGATACTTTTTCTTCGGAAAGAAAAAGTATTATAAAAAACACTTGACATCGTTTTTTTTTTTTAGTATCATTTAAAAAAATTATTAAAGGAGGTCGTATGAAAAAAGGTTTTACCTTGATTGAGTTATTGGTGGTTGTTTTAATTATAGGCATTTTATCGGCCATTGCAATTCCCCAATATCAAGTATCGGTAGAAAAAACAAAAGCGGCCAATTTGCTCTCTTTGCTTGCTTCTGTCGCTCAGGCAGAAGAAGTGTATTATTTAGCGAATGGAAAATACACGGATCAAATGCACGATTTGGATGTACAAGTGGATTATGTACGTAATGAAAATAAATACGGTGGAGTAGTATATCAGCTACCAGAAGGGCATTGGTTCATGCTTGATTTTCATGCCTCTGTGGTGCGTGGGGGGACAGATTATGTACAGATAAATCGTTACTTGAATTATTCTCCTCAAGAGAAAAAAGTAGTTTGTTATGCGTTAACAGGAACAATTGGAGAACCAGCGTGTAAAAGTTTGGGGGTTAAAAATTGGACTGGAAGTCAAGGATGTGGAATGACTGGTACCGTTTTGGGAGAGAAAACTTGTCGGTATGGTAATATAGAGTAAAATGATATAAAATCGGTAGGGAGCAAAACTCCCTGTCCGAACGCGCGCATATTTAGTAGAATAGTACTATGGAGTTGTTTCTCATTATACCGATTTTGTTTTTCTCCATTGTGCTACATGAATTTGCGCATGGATATGTGGCCTACCGGATGGGTGATGATACCGCTTATCTGAGGGGTCGTTTAACGTTAAATCCGCTCAAACACATTGATTTGATCGGCACGCTCTTGGTGCCGGCGATATGCTATGTTTCGGGTCTTCCTATGTTTGGCTGGGCCAAACCGGTGCCGGTCAATGCGCAACGTCTTCCTTTTCCGCGCCAAAGTATGGGCAAAGTGGGGCTGGCAGGTCCCACCGCTAATTTACTACTGGCGGTAGTGTTTGCTTTTTTGGCAAAACTCACTTTGGTAAGCGGCGTCCTTTCGGCACAAGGCACCGTGCAAACCGTACAGATTTTATTTTACGGCATACAAATCAACATTTTGTTGGCGGTATTTAATTTAATGCCGATTCCACCGTTAGACGGAGGACATATTTTGGCGGCTTTGTTACCGTTGGACAAGGCATTGAAATACGCCCATTTTTTCGGCCGATACGGTATGTATATCGTGTTGGGGCTTATTATAACGGGGATTTTTAAGTATATTATTTATCCGCCCATGTTTGTGATTGTGCGGGTGATTGGTAAAATTTTTGGACTGTGAGGATTTATGGGACAGGAAATTATTGTTTCGGGAATGCGTCCGACAGGGAAATTACACTTAGGTAATTTTCACGGAGCACTTAAAAACTTTGTGGCGTTGCAAGAAAAATACAACTGTTTTTTCTTCGTGGCAGATTTGCATGCTTTGACCACTTCTTACAAACAAACCGAGAATTTAGCGGCCAATAGTGAGCAAATGCTCATTGACTGGTTGTCTGCCGGAGTGGATCCGAAAAAATGCCATATTTTTATTCAATCCGATGTGCCGGAAGTCAGCGAGCTTAATACGCTACTGGGTATGATTACACCGGTGGGGTGGCTACTGCGTAACCCGACCTATAAAGACCAAGTCAATGAGTTACTAGCCCGAAAATATGCCGGTCAATTACAGGGAGACGAAAATACACCGCTGGCGGAGCGGGTAAAGGGGCTAGCAGATGAAGATATTTCGGTCTATGGATTTTTGGGCTATCCGGTCTTGATGGCTACGGACATTCTCATTCACAAAGCGGCTTTTGTGCCGGTGGGAAAAGATCAGACCGCTCATTTGGAAATTGCGCGGGATTTGGTACGGCGCTTTCATGAAATTTACGGCGTGGAGGATGTATTTATCGAGCCAAAACCACTTTATACGGCGGTGGCATCAGTGCCGGGGCTAGACGGACATAAAATGTCTAAGTCTTATAATAACACCATTGATTTGGGAGAAGATTTGGAAAGTGTGCGCAAGAAAGTAATGTCTATGTTTACCGATCCTACTAAAAAACGCGCCAATGATCCGGCTAATCCCGACAATTGTGTCGTGTATGCATTTCATAAAATTTACAATCCCAATGCCGCTAAACGTTGTGAAGAATGTAAGGCCGGCGCACTGGGATGTGTGGCCTGCAAAAAAGAACTGTTTGCGCTGATGGAGCCGCAGCTCAAAGAATTCTTAGACCGCCGGAAAATGTTTGAACAGGATAAAGGACAGCTGGCCCAGATTCTTAAACAAGGAACCGAAGCGGCTCGCGCCTCGGCGGCGGTTACGTTAAAAGAAGTGAAACGGGCCATGAAATTGAAATAGTATATGATTAGTCAAAAACCGATTAACGTTCATATCAACATTTTTGAAGGTCCTATGGACCTGCTCCTGCATCTGATTAAAAAAGATAACTTAGATGTAGCGGAGGTGAACGTATCGGAAATTACGAAGCAGTATTTGGAATATCTCAATGTGATGAAGGAGTTGAACTTAGAAATTGCAGGCGATTTTTTGGTAATGGCCAGCACGCTTATGCAAATTAAGGCCAAGAGTTTGCTCCCTTCTCAAGTGCCCACCGGAGAAAATGAAGGACCGGATCCGGCCAAAGAATTAATCGCTAAGTTGCTGGAGTATCAAAAATATAAAGAAGCCGGCAAATTCTTAGACGAGAAACTGGAAGAAAATAAAGATAATTTTTACAAGTCGGCACCCATCTTTGACAACGGCGAAAAGGTGCTCAATATCCAATTGTTTGATTTGTTGTCCGCGGTCAAAAGAGCTTTTGACCGTTTGGATGAACGCAAACGTATTGAACTGCTTAAAATAGAAGAGTTTCCCATTGAAAATAAGATGGAAAAAGTGGTGGGAATGCTCAAGAAAAGAAAATGGATTTTGCTAGATGATATTTTTGTAGGGGAAACGAAAAAGCGCGGTATTATTACGTGCTTTATGGCGGTGCTGGAGCTGATGAAAATTAAGAAATTACTGGCCCGCCAAGATGAGCACGACGGTCAAATCCGTATTTATCTAAACCCCGATAATCAAGAAAAAGATTTCCGCGAACTGATGCATGGAGACGCGGCCTAACGGAGCTTATATGTCAGAACAAGATACCCCTGAAACGGTACAAATTTCAACCCCCGCACAACCGGTTGTAAGTGTGGCAGAAAATAATACACAACCGGAAGAATTGTTGCAAACGGAAGAGGCGAAACAAATTATTGAAAATTTATTGTTCATTACAGACCGCCCGCTAAAACCGGCCCGTATTGCCGAAGTGGTGGAAAACGTGAACGCTAAACGCGTGCTTGAAATTATTCAACAACTTGCCAAAGAATATGAAGACACCGGCCGTTCTATCCGTATTTTGGAAATCGGCGGGGGCTATCAAATGTGCACGAAACCCGAATACGGTCGTTGGGTGCGGCGGCTGTATAATGAAAAAATGACCACTCGTTTGTCTAATGCGGCGTTAGAGACTTTAGCGATTATTGCCTATAAACAACCGGTCACGCGCGCTGAAATGGAAATGATTCGCGGGGTAGATGTGGCCGCTCCGTTGGATAAATTATTAGAACGAGGGCTTGTGCGTGTTCTAGGCAAACGCGACACAATCGGTCGTCCTATGGTATATGGCACGACGGACGAATTTTTGCGTGTGTTTGGACTCAATAAAATTTCAGAATTGCCGGACCTGCAAGTGTTTGCCGCCAAACAACTACAGGAAAAGCAAGAAGATTTACCGTTTGATGAAAAACTGCCGCCACTGGCAGAGCCGGCTATTTTGACTGAGGAAAACACCACCGGTGATGCAGCAGATGCTTTTTTCAGACGTCCCAAAGATATGTTTGAAGATTTACCCGCTGACACAACTACGGAACAACAAACAGAGGCAGTATCGTCAGAAACGCAATCATCTTCTCAACCGGAACCGGTAACACCCGAAACGAACAAACAGGAGGAATCCGTATGAATATCGTATTAGCTGCAAGCGAGGCAGTCCCATTTTGTAAAACAGGGGGACTGGCTGACGTAGTAGGGGCTTTAAGCCAACAAATAGCAGGCCGGAAAGGCAATAAAGTGCTATTATTTTTACCGCATTACCGCAATATACGACAGATTTCTTCTCTTAAAGTCGTACCGGGTACTTATCTGATTCCTATCGGCGGCAAGATTGAGCAAGTGTCACTTTCTTATGTGAACTGGGGCAAAGTATTGGTGTTCTTTGTAGGAAATCGCAAATATTTTGATCGCCCCGAGTATTATCACACCAAAACAGGGGAATACCGCGATAATGACGAACGGTTTATTTTCTTCTCCCGTGCGGTGTTGGAAGGCTGTAAATTTATTGGTTTCCGTCCGGATATCATTCATTGTCATGATTGGCAAACCGGTTTAATCCCGGCTTACTTGAAAACCGTGTACAAATTAGACGCCTTTTTCACTCGTACCCGCAGTTTGTTTACCGTACACAATATGGCCTACCAAGGGCACTACGGATACAGTAGTTTTGAAAAAGCAGGATTCCATCCGGTGGATTTTGTACCCAGTAAATTTGAATATTACGGCGGTATTAGTTTCTTAAAAAGCGGTTTAGTATTTGCCGATAATCTCAACACCGTCAGCCCCACCTACGCTAAAGAAGTGCAGACAGATCCCGCCAAGGGTTTTGGTTTGGAAGGGGTATTAAAATCCCGCCGGAAAAATTTTTACGGCCTTGTTAATGGGATTGATACGGACGTGTGGGACCCGGAAGTAGATCCGTTTTTACCCATGGGATATGATGCGGCCAGTTTTACTCAAAACAAACCGTTTTCCAAACAACAACTCCAACAAACAGTTGGTTTAGAAGAAAATGCTAAAAAACCGCTGGTAGGGATTGTGTCCCGTTTAGATTATCAGAAGGGACTCGATCTTGCATTGCCGTTGTTGGATAAATATCACGGCAAAGTGCAATTTGTGGTGCTGGGTTGTGGGGATGCTCGCCTGGAAAAACAATACAGTACCCTGGCCAAACAATATCCCTCTGACATAGCTTATGTGGGTCGTTTGGACGAAAAATTGGCGCACCAAATTTATGCCGGGGCGGATTTGTTTTTAATGCCTTCTCGATTTGAACCGTGCGGTTTATCCCAACTGATTGCCATGAAGTATGGCACCTTGCCTTTAGTAAGCAAAGTGGGGGGACTGGCCGATACGGTTATCGGATACAAAGACGGCTCGGACAATGCAGCAGCGACCGGGTTTTTCTTAGGCAGTGTCAGTGAGGCGGCGTTAACGGCCACCCTGGATAAGGCCTTGCAAGTTTATGCCGATAAAAAAATATGGAACAAGCTCGTGAAAAACGCGATGCTTAAAGATAATTCTTGGGATAAATCAGCTCAAGATTATTTGGATTTGTACAAAAAGACGGCGGTGTAACGCGTGAAGAAATTAGGACTTACGGTTGTACTTTGTTTGTTGGTGATGGTTGGATGTACCAAACCGGCTAAAAATGCGGTGTGGATTATTGCCGATGGTATGGGACCGGGCACCATGGGTTTGTTTATGGAAGGAGTGCGCAATACACAACTAGACCGCTACCCCGATCAACGGTCTACGCTGGAGAAGTTTATTGATGCGTCGGTGACGGGCATGTATTTTGACAATACCCATGATACGGTAGTTACCGATTCTGCGTGTGCAGCTACTCAAATGGCCTGCGGAGCATTGTCCCGACCGGATTATATCGGATTAGACCATCGCCTCCAACCCTTGGAGACTATTTTGGAGGAAGCCTATAAGCAAGGTAAGTCGGTAGGAGTGATCTCGGATGCTTATGTGGCCGATGCCACGCCGGCCGGCTTTTTGGCGCATACGGGTAGTCGTAAAAATAAGAATGAGATTGCGCGGCAACTGGTAGCCAGCAAAGCCCAAATTATTTTGGGTGGCGGGAAAAAATACTTTGAGCGACAAGAGAACAAAGATTTATTACAACAGGCCGCACAGCAAGGTTGGACAGTAGTAACCGATAAAAATGCTTTGGCTGGGGTAAAAGAAGGGCGTATATTGGGGCTGTTTAGCGATGAGGGAATGCCTTTTTACGGGGATATGGACGAGCACCCGCAAACACCCACTTTGCTGGAAATGACGAAGAAGGCCATAGAAATTTTAAGCCAGAATAAGAAAGGATTTGTATTAATGGTGGAAGCCGGTAAGGTGGATTGGTCCTTGCATGATAATGAAATGGGCCCTACTTTGTGGGAAATGATTAATTTGGATGAGACGTTGTCTTTTGTTTGGAATTTTGCAAAGAAAACAGCTGATACGCTGGTTTATCTGAATGCTGATCATGAGACCGGCGTGCCCGGATTTCACTACCGCCACTTGGATGCGGATACTATGAAATATAAAACTGCCCAAGGAGAAAAACTTTATGGCGGCAATACGGACTATGTTAATTATCCGTATTTTCAAAATCTGTTTGCGCATAAACACTTGTTGTACTATGTATATCCGGAGTTTAAAAAATTACCCATTGAGCAACAGACGGCTGACAAATTGCAGGAAATGGTTAATCAAGCGATGGGCGGAGAGGTAAATCTGCAATTGAACGGACAAGTTCCGTCGTACGATGACTTGATTTTGAAAATGAATCAGGCACAGGGATTAACATGGGCCACTAAAAATCATTCGTCGGGTATGTTGTTGGGCATTGCTTATGGACCGGGGGCGGATTTGTTTCATGGCGTGTACCACAATACAGATTTGAAAGGAAAATTTGAACAAGCACTTGGTTTTACGGCTAAGTAAGGAAGATATATGGAAGATTTTTTACAGGAACAACCTAAAAAACAAAATCGTGCTCCGGCACCGCATAGCCACCGCCGTCTATTTGTGCTGGTGTTGGCAATAGCGCTATTATGGCAGGTGATTAGTTTTATGCAGTTGCAATTGCAACAGTATCACCAAAATTTACTCCAAGATTTCAAAGTTCTCTTAACGGTATCTGCATCGGTGGATAATGATACTTTAACCACTTTAGGGGAAAGCCTAAGCGCAAAAGAGGATATTACCGCCGTACGCTTGTTTTCGCCGCAGGATGGGCTAGCTGCTTTGCAGGCCAAAAACCCACGTTTAACAGCCGCGCTGGTGGCTTTGGGACGAGAACAAATGCCGGCCTATT
Source organism: Elusimicrobiaceae bacterium (assembly GCA_017528825.1). Classification (NCBI taxonomy): domain Bacteria; kingdom Pseudomonadati; phylum Elusimicrobiota; class Elusimicrobia; order Elusimicrobiales; family Elusimicrobiaceae; species Elusimicrobiaceae bacterium. The sequence continues at coordinate 38,623 of JAFXOI010000031.1, forward strand.
TTGAGCTCCAGTTAACTCATCCGGCTATCAATAATATACGTCCGTTTGTGCAAAATATAGCGGCAGAATATCCGCAGTTATCCGTGAAGTATTCACCCGAGCAAGCGGATATGATTTTTTATAGTGGTGTCTGTTTGCGCACCTTGCAATTGGCGGCTGTTTTTGTACTCGTATTATTTGTGATTTTTATGTTTTTGGTGGAAGCGTATCCGTCGCGGGGTAAAGTTCGCACGGCGGCAGATGTATTATATGCGGTGTTGGCAGGCGGTCTTTCTTTAGGATTGATTGCCTTACTGGTATATCCGACCGGACTGTTAATGCCGGCGATACAACACTTTACCTCTATGGAAAGGCAGGCGGTTTTGCTGGTATTTTGTGCTTTGATGGGTTGGACAATCGGAAAATGGCAAAAATTTTAATGATTCTTTTATGTGGCGTTGGTTTACTCCCCGCAGTGTATGCACTGGACGGGGAAACGGCGCATAAACAAGAATTGGAACGATTGAAAAAACAGGCAGCGGAAAAACAAGAAGAATTAAAAAAATATCGCGAACAGGAAAAAGCCATTTCCCAAGAAATTTCAGTTTTGGAAAGCCGTAAAGCAGAGGCAATTCGGCAGAAAAATAAACTGCAGTCGGATATTAATTACGTGGAGCAAACTATTTTGTCCACCGAAGAAAAACGAGCCGCACTCGAGCGCAGTATGCCTATGTGGAACTATGTGTTAGTCGAAGAGATCCGTGATTTTTATTTAGCTCCTCAGTGTAGCGTATGCCCTGGCGGAACGCATTTGGAAGAGGAAGTGTTTGTAGAACGGGCTCTGCTGCATAAGGCTGCTTTTGCAGTTTCATTGCAAGATGAAAATAAAGCGGCGAAACAAAAAATTTATGACTTTGAGAAACGAAATCAACAATTGATGGCGGAAAGTTCGCAGATTCAACAAAAACAACGAGTCATTAGTACAAATTTCTTAAAGAAACAACAAGATTTAACTTTGACTAAGAAGAAGGCCCAAGCAATTCGTGATGAAATTAACGAGTTAAATAAATCAGCCCGGGCACTGGATGATTTGTTGGCCCGCTTTGAACGACAGCGCAAAGAAGCGGCCAAGAAAAAAGCCAAAGCGGAATCCACCGCCTCCAAAACGACGTCGGCAAAACAAACTTCAATTGCCAAAATTGATGTACCGGCACATTCGTTGCCGTGGCCGGTGCAAGGCAAAGTGTTAAGCAAATTCGGTAAGGAATATCGGCAAGATTTAAATACATGGATTTTCCGGGACGGAATTAAAATTGCGGCGCGTGCCGGAGAAAACGTGAAATGTGTAGAGGCCGGCGATGTGATTTATGCCGGACCCTTCCGCTCATACGGAAATGTAGTCATTGTAGACCACGGAAAGGGGTTCTTTAGTATTTACGGATTTTTACACACCATTCAAGCCGCGGTGGGTGATAAGCTAACCCGTGGCGGTGTGTTGGGAACGGCGGGGCGTGATACGCAACAAAGTTCCGGTACAGGACAGTATGCTGTTTATTTTGAGACGCGTCAAGGTACTACTGCGGTAGATCCGTTAGATTGGTTGAAACCGCTTTAGGTAAGAAAGATTTGTGGAGGAAAACAAATGAATTCAACATATAAAACAAAACTGGTAGCATGGGCTACGATTATCTTTTTTGTAGGAACTTTATTTCCCTATGCATACGGAGCGGTGGACCGCGGCTTGAAACAGTTGCGTACCTTCGTTAACGTATTGGAATATGTAAAAGAAAATTATGTGGAACCCACCGATACGGATACACTGGTATCGGGTGCTATTAAAGGACTAGTAGAAGAGTTAGACGATTTCTCTCAGTATTTGGAGCCGAAGGATTATAAAACCTTGAAAAATGATACACGGGGAGATTTCGGCGGTTTGGGAATTCGCTTGGGAAAACAGGACGGATTTATTACGGTACTTAGTCCCATGCCCAACACGCCTGCCTTCAAAGCCGGTGTAATGCCCGGAGACCGTATTCTGTTCGTAGATGATCGCGATGTAACCTCTATGAATTTGGATGAAGCGGTGGAATTAATGCGCGGTCCGGTAGGCAGTAAAGTGAAAATTACCATGAGCCGGAAAGATGAAAAAACAGGAGAATATGTCAATTTGCCTGATTTTCATTTCAAACGTGAAAAAATCGTGCCGGAAGTGGTCCACCATCGTATGTTGCCGGATCAAATTGGCTACATTTATTTGGTAGATTTTTCGGGTCATAGTACGGAAGCAGTAAAAAAAGCGTTACAAGACCTGTCTAAGAAAGGGATGAAAGGCCTTGTATTAGATTTGCGCTTTAATCCGGGCGGCCTGTTAAACGGAGCGGCTGATTTGGCTAAGTTGTTCATGGGAGATAATCAAATGATTGTCTACACGCAAGGCCGTAAGCCGGAGTTTTACCAAGAGTATAAAACGGATGCTAAGGCAGATTATCCGGATATTCCGCTAGTGGTGCTAATCAATCAGGGTTCTGCCAGTGCCAGCGAAATTGTGTCCGGTGCTTTGCAGGATAATGACCGTGCGGTGATTGTGGGACAACGCAGTTTCGGCAAAGCCAGCGTTCAGCAGGTTATGCCTCTTGACGGGGGAGCAGCCTTAAAATTAACCATCGCCAGATATTACACACCCAAAGGACGGCTAATTCAGCGGGATTACCGGGACAAGAGCAAGGCGGAAGAGGGGGGCATATTCCCCGATGTGGAAGTGAAGGTGGATCCTAAACAGGAAGTCAAAATTTTATCTCAGTATAATCAGGTTGTGTATACTCCGGGTAAGGAAATGCCGGTTTTGAAATTAACTGAAAAAGATCCGGTTTTAGAGAAAGCAGTGGAAGTATTAAAGGAAGGTACGGATAAAATTATTGCTCAAAAGGCCGAATTGGAAAAAGCCGCTCGTGAAAAAGCAGAACAAGAAGCCGCCGTTGTTGCGCAGGAAAAAACGAGTCAGGGTAAAAAGTAAGAAGAAAATATGTTGAAAAAAGATTTCACCATTTTGGGAATAGAAAGCACGTGTGATGAAACCTCAGCCGCCTTGTTGGTCGGGGGCAAGAAGCTGTTGTCAAACGTGATTTATTCCCAGATAGAAGAACATAAAAAATATCACGGAGTAGTGCCGGAGTTAGCCAGCCGTGCTCACGCGGCTAAAATTGCTTCTGTGGTAACACAAGCATTAGGTACTCACCGTCCCGATGCCAATGCGTTTGCACATGGCCCCGGATTGCCCGGCGGACTGATGGTAGGGCGTGTAGCAGCGGAAACTTTAGCCCAGTTTTATCAGGTGCCTTTGATAGGAGTGAATCATTTAGAAGGACATTTGTTTGCGTGCGAATTTGAAAACAATGAGGTGAAACATCCTCTCAACTTTCCGTTAATTGCACTCATCGTATCGGGAGGGCATACGGAACTGTGGTATGTATCCGGGTACGGAAAATATAAAGTGCTCGGGCGCACGCGAGATGATGCCGCGGGAGAGGCGTTTGACAAAGTAGCTAAGTTACTGGGCTTGCCTTATCCGGGCGGGCCGCAGGTGTCGGCTCAGGCTTTGCAAGGCAGGCGCGATGCTATTGCTTTTCCGCGTCCGCTTTTGCCGGGTACGTGGGAATTTTCTTTTAGCGGTATTAAAACCTCTGTCAGCTATTATTTACGGGACCATCAAACTGTTTCTGTTGCAGATGTATGCGCCAGCTTTGAACAAGCAATTTGTGAAACCTTAGTTAGAAAAACGATGTTAGCGGTTCAAAAATATAAAGTAAAATACATAGCAGTAGGCGGCGGAGTAGCCGCTAACAGTTTGCTGCGCCAATTATTGGAAGAAGCGGGTAAAGCACGCGGGGTAGAAGTGCGTTTTGTTCCGCGGAAAATGTCGTCTGACAACGCGGCCATGATTGCCTTGGCGGCGTGGCGGAGGCTGGAGCATGCAGGGGAACATGCCTTGCAAACCAAATGGCCTGTGCAAATTAACCCAAATTTGAAAGTAAAGAACTGGGGGAATAAATGATTTTATGGGTCATGCCGGACACCGGCTCACGTTCTAAAACAGATTACCAACAACTTGCCCAACGATTTTGTAAGGAGCATCCGGGGGCGGAATTGTCGGTACAGGTTATTACGCGCAACATTTTGTGGAAAAAAATTTTCATGCTCAAATATCCCACCGCTCAGGAAGTGGTGCCGGATGTGGTGCAAATTCCGCATTATTGGACTGCTTTACTAAGCCGCGCCGGTGTGGCGGAAAATTTGTCGCAATTGGCTCCGGAACTTTCTTTGGCGCCGTGTTTAGCACCGCTACGCGGGCATTGTTATAAACCGGGCACAAAGGATATGTACTCGTATCCTTGGTGGTTTGATATGAGCGCTTTGCATTTCCGTACGGACCATTTGCGGCAGGTGAGCTCTCATCCGGAGGAAGAACTGGCCACATGGGAAGGACTTTTGGATATTTGTGCACGTCTGCAAGAAAAATTTCAGCAAACAGAAGGGTATTATCCTATGCAAAACAGCGACTGGCGCGGTTCGCTTTCTACGCGCAGTGCGCTGATGGAAATCTGGGGACGTGGAGCTGACTTGTTAACGGAAGATCTCAAAGATACACAAATTAATACGCCGGCTTTTGCGCAAGGAGTTAAAGATTATATTACGCTGGCACTCAAAGACTACATGCCCATTTTGCGCGAGCGTGGCAGTTTGGGAACGATGCTTACCGGTAAGGCCAGCTTATTGATGTCGCGCAAACAAGGGGTATCAAGTTTTGAAGGACAACGGGAAGTACCCGTGCAAACGGTGCCGGTGCCGCGCACAGGTGCGGAACCGCAGGCCTATTTATCGGGGATGAATTTAATGATTAACCGCGCCGGAAAAGATAAGACGACAGCGCTGGCCTTTATTAAGTGGTGTGCACGTCCGGACAATCAGGTATCCTACGCTACCACCTTGGAAGCATTTCCAACTGTGGAAGAAAGTTTTGAACAATTAATTTTCTCTTCATCTCAGCGTTTGCAAACCTATTCCGGTATATTGGCTACTGCTCGCACGCTGCCTAATTTAACCCTTACCGGTACGATTATTGAAATTTTGAATAAAGTATTTGCGGTGAACGCAACGCAGATTGTAGAGGGGCGTTTTACGCAGGCAGGACTGGACCGCGATTTGGAACAGGCAGCCAAAGAAGTGCAGTATCTGCTTTCTTTATATGAGGAATAATTATGTTTGATAAGCAAGCCTATACCTTGTTTAAATTTGGCAAAAAAATTAATCAATCCGCTCAAAACAAACGAGAACTACTCGATTGCGCCTTGCCTGCCTTGCGGGAATTATTCCGCTTGGACCGCGTATACTTTTTTGACTGGCAGCAAGAGCGGGCTCTATTATCTTTGCGCATGATGTGCAAAAAAGAATATTGCATGGATATGCAGGAAGATATTTCTGTGTTGGGCGAGCCGGAATTTTTGAAAGAGTTGTTGCGCGACGGCATTGCAGATTCTACGGATTTGAATTATCCGGCTGTGTATGTACTACTTCGTTGGAAACGTCCTACTATGACGCTGGAAGGAGAAGAAATTAAAAATACGATTAAAACCCGTTTGGGCGTTTTGCGTTTGGAGCGTTTCCGTAAAACCCGTGTTTTCACCGAAGCAGAAAAGAAACTGATTAAAGGAGTGGCGGCTGAAATTTCACGCAATCTCACGCATACGGAAGGGGACCAGGCCAAAAACCAACGCTTAAACATTGCCACGGCACTCAATGATTTGGCCACCGTATTTGCTTCTTCTTTACGTTTAACGGACGGACTGGGTCTTATTTTGCAAGGGGTGCAAAAATACTTTCGTTTTGACCGTGTACGTTTGTACCAAACCAATTATGACGGCACCAAAATTAAATCTATTTTGGGAGTAGATATTTCCGGACAGGTGGAACGCCAAGAAGGCGAGAGCCTGCCTGCGGAAGAGCGCGCTTTGTTACAGGAAATGTTTGAGGCGGGCGAATCCTACCGTTTGGTGCACAACGTGGTCTATATTCCTTTGCAAGTACAGCGTAACAAAGTGGGTTTTTTAACCTTTGATAATTTGCTTTCTCGCCGACGTATTGACTATTTGGACTTCGTCTCCTTAAAACAATTTTCTACCCAAATTGCCTTGGCCATAGACAATGCAGCCCTGTTTGAACGGGTGCAAGAATTGTCCAATTATGACGAGCTGACCAAACTGCCGGTGCGGCGTTTCTTTGCGGAAAAATTAAGTGATGAAATGGCTCGTTCCAAGCGGTTTGATTTAATTATGTCTATCATTGTATTGGATATTGATTTATTTAAGCAAATCAATGATACGTATGGACATCAGATTGGGGACTGGGCACTCAAACAGGTCAGCCAAGTTTTACGTACCAGCCTGCGGCAAACCGATGTTCCGTGCCGTTACGGTGGGGACGAAATGGTGATTATGTTGCCGCGCACCAATGGGGACGAGGCCAAAATTATTACCAAACGCCTGAAAGATAAAATTAACAATATAGCTATTCCCAGCCGCTATACGGACGGCCAACGGGTTACGTTAAGTATTAGTCAAGGGGTTTCTTCTTTTCCTCAAGACGGACAGACTGCGGAAGAATTGTTTGATAAAGCCGATAAAGCCTTGTACTGGGTGAAGAACGGGCGGCGCGGCACGTTTGCAATATACCGCGAAATAGCGGATGATTTGCCGCAAGCGGAACCGGAAAAGAAGTAAATAGTTGTCATTTCCGAAGGCAGAAATCGGGGATGAGGGTGTTTTGTACAGGGAGTTTCGTACGCGCACACGCGAAAAAAATTTGACAAGCAAAGAAAAAGTTGTAAAAATGTATATGATATAGTCCGCACACTTTGATATAATGTATCAAGGTGTGGTTGTCTGTACGCAGACGCGCGTAAGTAGTGCGCAAGGTCATCCTGAAAGATGATGGGTCAGGATTTCCACGTTAGAAAATACGGATTTTGTAAATTATAAGACGGATATATAAGAGGATTACTTAAACCATATGACAAAACATTTTTGGAAAACTTTGTGTAGCAAGGCGGCCATTGCGGCAGTCTTGCCGTTGTTGTTTGTGGTAGTGCCGCAATGTGTGCACGCCCAATCGGCCGAAATTCGTTCTGCCGGTGTATATTATATTGACGGCCTAAGTGACATCAACAGTGTATATTGTAACTGGGGTGCCGACAATATTTCCAATGCCGGGCAAGCGGCGTACAAGAGCGGTATCGTGGATGTGGCGGCTCATCAAACTGCTGATCCGTGGGATACCTCGGCCCTTATTGAGTATGATCAACCTTATCCGGCTCCCAATCAGCCCAACAATTATCCCAACCATTGTTTGGCGTTATGCTTTGATGTGTATTGTACCAATAAACCCAACGGCGCTACAACTTACTCTATTTCTTTCCCGTTGCAAACCATTCAATTTGAAATTGCCAAATACAATAATTCCAAAGATATCGGTTCTTCCGAAACTAACCCGGCTGTGCGCACCATTATGGAAAGTATTATTGACAATAATATTTTGGTGGGTGGCGCTACGGGGCCTATGCCCGATACGGATTTATCTAAGTACATGTGTGCCGCCTATTCGTGCGTAGGTTCTGCAGCCACCTTTGGTGCGACTCAAAGTTGTCCTAACCCTCAATACGAATGTATTGAAAAGTCTGCTCTTTCTTCTAGCGATATGGGGCCGAACTGTCAAAATCCTCCTTCGGACATTATTAAAAAAGTTACTCATTGCTGTCGTTCATTAAATACGACTGCTTCTACCTATGACTATCCTGCGATAACTACTAGGGACGCACAAGATAGTTTTGTCCCCGGGAAAAAAGAAACCGGTGGAGTAGAATATATAGAATGTGGAAATAGTGTATTGGGTTGTAAAGATGATGGAAGCGGTTGTATTAATGGCCGCGAGACTCCTTGTATTCAACGTTCCATGGGTACCGGTAAAGGATACAATGACCCAATCCGCTTCTGCACATCTTGGGACGGTTCATATGAAATTTTAGGCGAATTTGGAAAAACCAACGGGCAATTTGGTTTCCGCGCCAATGTGAAAACCAATTATCCCGGTGATAACATCGCTGTAGAAGAAATCGCCATTGACGATACCTTCATTTACCCCAGCGATAACCAATATCCTATTCAGGTAGACGTGACCAACGTGCACACCGTACGCAGTACGGCTACGGTGGTGGGTTCTATTACGTCTGTCATGGCTACACCTTACACGGTAACCTACCGCCTCAGTAAAGATGCGGATGTCAGTATCCAGGTATTTGATGCTTCTCATGCGGTGCCGTATACGCAGTCTGACTGGAATCCCAGCGCTACCATGGTAGATGCTATTTCTTACAATGATTCCACCAACATCCTGCTTACTCAGCCCGTGCGCCACTTAGTGGATTGGCAGCCGCGCTTAGGCGAAGGGATGAAAGGCTCTGATAAAGACGTGATTTTGCAAGAGTCCGAAAGCTGGGACGGTCGCGATGACTCCGGCCGCTTATTGCCTGCCAATAACTATTTGATTTCTATCCAAGCCAAGACCCAAGACGAATGGCCGGGCACGGATTTCTCCCGTGCGGTTACCCGCCAGCTCAGCTTGGATCCGTTAAAACTAACCGATATTGTGGTGCAAGGGCTCAACAAACAGTCTACCGCCTACGCCCGTGTCAATTATGTTCCGACGGAAGCATCCACGGTGTACTTTGAAGTATATACGCCGGGCACCACCTTTGCCAGTGAATATACGCGCGGCTTTGAACCGACCGGTTCTCGCCCGGTAATTGCGAATGGTACCGGTTCCTTGGTCTATTCCAATCACCAACAGCGCAATCGCGGGCTGAGCTACCCCGATAAATGGGATGGTTTGTGCCATGTGGCAACCGGTTGTGACTTGGCTTATCCGCGCGGAAAGAAACTACCCTTTACCGGAGACGTGTGGAATGGCACAGCAACTCTCTGTACGGACCCGATTTCCGCAGGCGGAAACGCAGGTACAGTATCCGGTCAGAATTGTGTGATCACTTCCCAAGAAGGCGCACCGATGCCGGATGGAGACTATGTATATGTACTCTGGGCAGAAGTGCCGTACACGGATCACTATTTTAACGCAGCGGCCTGTTATGGACCGGGTACCCCGCAGTCTGCCGGATGTACCGGAACGATTAACTGCAGCGGTAACAACGGTGCCTATACTTGTACTACCACCGTACGCGGAACCACTAATACCTGTTCTACAGCCGGTACCGCGGGTAGCAATGCTGCAGCTTGTACCGGTGCCTTTACCGGTGTAAAGACCCAACGTTACTATACCGGACACTTGCCTATTGAACGCGGTGTGGTAGATATTACTATTCAACCCGTTAGCTACGCCACTATCGGTTCCAGCCCGACGGCGTATGGCTTAGATCCGTTTATCTTTAAGTACTCTATTGCCCGTGAAGCTACCGTGAATGCGTATGTCAAAAATACGGCCGGTGTAAAGGTGAAAACCCTTACCAACGAAGGCGGTAACACCAATGTGGCCCAACAGATGAACACATTAACTTGGGACGGACGCGATGATAATGGGCGTATGGTCAGTGCCGGCACCTATATGTTTGTGGTGGAAACCTCGGACCCCATGTTCCCGCAAAGTGTCAAAACCCAAGCGGCTTCTATCTTCCCGGTGGACTTGTATAGAGTTACGAATGTCTCTACAACGGATGTCTATGGAGACAGCGCGGCTAAAGCAACCATAAGTTATATGCTTTCTAAGGCCATGAATGTACAGATCAACATATATAATAAGGATGTAGTGGTACCTGTACAAAACACGACAGCCGGTGCACAACAGATTACGCAGGAAACAACCACGGCCAATGTGCTGGGGTTGCCTGAACTGCCGGGCTTGACCAGTACGGCGGTTCCTGCTACGGTTATCGGCGCAACTTTAGTGGCAGGGGACAGCGTAGGCTCTACCTACTATGTATATACGACCCCGGTGGTAACAGGTAGTACCTATTATTATTACCGTGCTTTGAAATATGTTTCCGCAGTTACTGCCACTACTGAAAACTATGAAGTTCAGGAAGTGGTGCGCGTGGACGGGACTACTGCCCCGTGGCCGCCGCGCGTCTGCGACAGACAAACCGATGCGGCTTACTTTACAGGCGGATATGTAGATCCGACCAAGTTCCCGCAGTGTATTTATGTCAATGACACCAACTTTACCAATTATCCGGCTAACCCCAAAGCAGCCGAGTATAACTATACCGAAGGCGCCCGCCAAACCTTGGATGTGCGCTTACAGCCGGTAAAAACTTTCAACCGCTCTGCCTTGAAGGCCGGAGACGGCGTAGTGAATATGGAAGAATGGGATGCTCAATACTTCTATAACCCGACGCCGGTATCTGTGGCCGATGGCGGCAAAAATACATTAGCTGCGGTACAAGCGTGTAAAAATCAAACCGATATTACCAAATGTCCGTATGAAATGATTCCGGACGGTACTTATCCGTTGTATATTGCGGCTCGTACCCAAGAGCCGGTGGACGTCTATTACAACCAAACAACAGCCATTCCGTTCCGCACCGCGGCTGAGGTACTCCCGCAAACCGGTCTGTATGCTACAGATAAACCGGTATACCGGATTAATATCTCTCGTGGGCCGGTGTACTTTATTGACGGCACGGTGGCGGTGTATCCCAATGCTCCGCAGTTGTACAACGTGTCTTCCGGTCCTATTTTCGTGCCGCCGTATGAGATTAACTTCTCTATTTCCCGTGCGGCTACGGTGGAAGTAGCTGTGGTGGCCTTGCAAGACGGTTTGTGCACCACCACACGCGATACAGGGTCCTCTTACTCGCGCTTGCCCTACAACAATAAGGCAGGGGATGTGTGTAAATTCTTAAGCACCATGACTATTCCCAATACCGCTAACTTTGACCCAAACATTGTTCGTAAGCTGTATTGGGACGGTACCGATAATAACGGCAAGTATGTCAAGAACGGTAACTATGAAATCCGCTTGACGGCCAAAAACTATCCGGATGAAGGATTGTATCAGCCCACGGTCAAACAGCTGACCTTGAACGTAGATTTGCTCAAGGTGTATGACTTGCCGGAATCGGAAGCCTACTCTATTAATAAGCGTGGTATAGACATGAAAGTGTCTTACCAGATTTCCGTGCCGATGAAAGTGGCCATCCAGATCTTTAAGCCGGGTACCACCATTTACGACTATACAAAAGGTACCTTGCGTGACCCGTCCACCGGACAGGAAGTAACCGATATCCGCGATGTGCTGGTCAGATCCATTGTGGGTATCCGCCCATCTACCACCTTGATTGAAGAGGTGTGGGATGGTACGGACTATGCCCAACAGGGTGTGCCGGACGGTACCTATCCGTTACGCTTTGTAACGGCGTTGAATGGCGCAGATATTGACTCTGTTACCGGAGAAGTGTTGGCCGGTAGCGATGCGGCCGGTTCCACCGATTATAAGATAAATTACGTGGCTGATACGTATCAGTACGTGAACTTGCATCATGCTACAGTGGCTATCGGTGACGGGGAGTTCGTCTGCGAAGACTGGGAGAAAACGGTATTCTTCTATCCCAACCCGTTCAAAACAGCCACCGGTACATTAGAAATTACTAAGTTACCAGTGCCCGGTAAAATGTCTATTAAGATGTATAACTTGGCCGGTGACTTGGTGCGCGAAGGCGGATACACTTGTGTGGATGCTCAAAATATGTCTGTGACAATGGGTAGCTCTCTACAAGTCAGTCCGGATAATAATGTCAGCAGTACCACTTATACGGGTGGTATGCCGTCCCTGCGTAATGCGGCCCTGCGCTGCTTCTGGGACAAAACCAACGACCATGGTAAACGTGTGGCCCGCGGGGTATACTTCGGACTAGTGGATTTCCGTGCTCAAAACGGCAGACAACACTGCCAAAAGGTAGTGAAGATTTTAATTCCGAGATAAGTGTAGGAAATAACAAACTATGAAAAATAAAGTTTTAATTGCTTGTTTTGCTCTCGCCTTGGCAGCTCCGGCTGCTTGGGCTGACTCGTATGCAGATGCCGGTACTAGTGCTAGCGCATTCTTGAAGATTGATGCGGGATCTCCGCGTGCGCAAGCCTTAGGTAACGCGTATGTGTCTATTGCAGAAGGACCGGAGGCCTTGTTTTGGAACCCGGCCGGTGCCGCTTCCGCTACCACGCGGGAGTTAGCTTTTGCTTATCAAGATTATTTGCAAGGTTATAAGGCACGCACCTTAGCGTATTTGCAACCTATGGGCAAAACGATTATCGGTGTAACATTCAACTACATGGATATGGACGGCTTTGATTACCGCGATGAATACGGTTATCAACAACCTACTGTAGGTAAACCGGTACAGAACTTTGTGGGTAGTTTGTCATTGGCCCGCGGATTTTTCAACCAAGGATTACAACTGGGCGCTACCGCTAAGTACATCAATGAAAAATTGGATACCTACCGCTACACCAACGTCGGTTTTGATGTGGGGGCTAAAGGGCGTCCGTGGCATTGGTTAGGTTTAGGTGGTGCCATTATTAACATCGGTGACAAAAAAGAAATGCCGCGCGGTTGGCGTGTGGGTGCCGATATTGATACGAAGTATTGGACCATTTCCGGTGAATATATGAAATACCGCGACGATCAGGGCCGCTACGGGGTTGGTTTAGAAGTACATATTCCGGAAGATTTATTGCAAGTGGCTCGGTTTGATTTGCGCGTAGGTTATTACGATCGTGAAAGCACCGGTTACAGCGAAAGCAAAAATTTGAAGAGTTTAGGACTTGATAGTACCTCTAAAGTTTCCTTCGGGTTTGGTATTTATAGCTCTGAATTATTTGGCTATGGTGCCAGCATTGATTACGCAGTTACCCCGTTTGGGGCTTTAGGTACTTCGCAACAAATTGCGGTATCGGTGCAATTTTAGTATCGCATAGGAAGCGGTGCTTGAGTTGTTGCGACGGAAGGTGTACAATATGAATACGATGCACAAAGTAAAAAGCCTGGTCGTAAACAAAAAAGGGCAAACGGCTGTGGAATATATTATTACAGCTTTTTCGCTTTTTGGGGCTTTCTTAGCGTTTTATGCTTTGTATTCTAATATGGTTCCGCAACAGTTCGACCAAGGAGCCAAAGTCATTTTGTCAGTATATGACACAAGTAGTAATTAATTTGTTAAATTAGGGAGGAATCCATGAAGTTTATTATCGCCATGCAAAATAAGTTGAATGCTGCCAAAGCGGCTGCCATCAACAGCTTAAAAAAACAAGAAGGCCAGAACACCATCGAATACATCATTATGTTAGGTGTAGTAGTAGGTATTGCCCTGCTCGTTGGTACGTTGGTTAAAAACATGATGCCGGAAGTCTTTGAGAACATCAAAGCCAAAATTTTGGGCGGCGTCAACCAAGACTAGTAAGTATTGAAGGAACAATGACAATTTTTCATAGGAGGCATGAGGGGCAGGTAACGGTAGAATTGATGCTCATTCTGCCGGTGCTAATGTTGATGATATTCTTTATCCTAGAATATGGCAACATTGCCTATCATACCATTATTGCTAACCATGCTTCCTATGAATTTGCCCGAATCGGCGCTTTAACAGGGGCTAAAAAGCCTAGCGGTAAAGCCAGTACCGGGCCGATGGTAACAAAGATTAACGCGGCCAAGCAAAAGGTGTTTGGCGCGGATGCATCCCGCATTTCGGTGAAAGTTAAATTGCAAAACACCGGTGTGGACCCGATGTATAAAAAACATCGGCATGAAGATGTAATCGTAACGGTGGTATATCCGGTGCGGTTAGCGTTTCCGGGGACTAGTTGGTTACTCGCCAGCGAGCCGAAACGCAACGGTGTACGCAAAATAGAAGCTACTACGCGTATGCCGGTAGAAAAATTATATGCCGGCTCGGATCCTAAGTGATCTGTGGTAGAATTTGTTTAAATTATAATAAGAATTGGAATAACAAGTAAGGAGAAACAATGAAAAAAGGAATTATGCTTCCGTTGCTGTTAGCATTCTTAGCAGCTTTGGTTTATTGGATGATTGTACACAATGCTGAAAAAAAATTGAATGCTTCTAAGACAGTCAAAACTGTTTTGGTGCCTGTGCGCGATATTAAAGAGCGCGAAGTAATTAAGCGTGACTACTTGAAACGCATTCAAGTGCCTGCTGCCTATGTGCAAAAAGACGCTTTTACTTATACAACCGATGCAGATTTTGCCAAAATAGACAATGCCATTGCACGGATTCAAATCCCGAAAGGAAACCAGATTTCCAAATATGCCGTTACCTCGCTTTCTCCCGAGGCCGGTTTGTCCAGTAAAATTCCGGTTCAGATGAGAGGTTTTGTCATGGTGGTCGATAGCAACGTAGCTAGCATGATTAAACCCGACGATAACGTGGACATCTTGCTCACGTTTGAGGCCCTGATGAAAACAGGGGCTCGGCAGAAAGTAACCGTAACGCTACTTCAGAACGTAAAAGTGTTAGGTGTAGGTTCTGACTTGGGACAAGGATTGGATGCCAAAGCGGCCGCCGCCTTGCGTAACCAAGAGGAAGACGCTTCCGCGTATACAGATACGAGCGCGTTGAGCTTGGCTCTGTCTCCGCGTGATGCACAATACTTAGCCTTGGCTAAGGAAGAAGGAACGTTATCCGTCATCTTACGTTCTCACGGAGATGTGACGAACTACTTGATGGAAATTGCCACCTTTGAGAAATTATTTTCATAAACAGGAATAATATAAACTATGAAATTTACTTCTAAACTGACTTTATGGATATTGCTACTGGTGTTAGCTTGCCCTGCCGCATTTGCTAAGAAAACGCATTTGGTGGCTGTAAGTGCCGACGTGGTAGAAATCGGCGGTACGATGACTTCGGCCAAAGGGTTTGAATGGAACCAAATCTTTGACTTTGAAGAAGCCAACATCCCGGGTATTTTATCTTTGGGTGAATTTGCCCGTAAGACAGCGGTCATTACCCGTTTACGTTTATCCGAAACGGAAGGGCGGGCGCAGATTTTGTCCAACCCGAAAATTGTGACCAGTTCCGGTAACAGCGCCAAAATTACGGTAGGTGGTAAAGTGCCTATACCGGTGGTAAATAACCAAGGGGTAGGTTCCCAGTTGGAAGAATATGGTATCTTGCTAAACGTATTACCTACCATTATTCCGGAAAGAGGGAATATTATTGACTTGCAGGTACAGTTGTCTGTATCTTCAGTAGACTATTCTCGTACGGTATCCGTCGGTACCGCTACGGCTCCTTCTTTCACCAACCGTGACGTGGAAACCCATGTGGAACTCAATAGCGGGGAAACCTTGGTGATTGGCGGTTTGAAGAGCAGCTACCGCAACGTTAGTGAAACCCGCGTGCCATTTCTGGGACGCCTTCCGTTAATCGGTTTGTTGTTTAAGTATAAAGACGTAACGGAAGAACAACGCTCTCTATTCTTGTTTATTACCGTGGAAGTGGTGGAATAATAATTATGGCAGAAGAACAATTAGAAAACC
This sequence comes from Elusimicrobiaceae bacterium, assembly GCA_017528825.1. Lineage (NCBI taxonomy): Bacteria > Pseudomonadati > Elusimicrobiota > Elusimicrobia > Elusimicrobiales > Elusimicrobiaceae > Elusimicrobiaceae bacterium. The sequence continues at coordinate 54,213 of JAFXOI010000031.1, forward strand.
CGAAAAGCGAAGCAAAAATTATCGCATTAAGCTCTCCCAAAGAAGGCGCAGGGAAAACAACCCTGACGCTCAATTTGGCGCTTGGTTGGGCCGGTATTCAAAAGAGACCGGTGTTAATTGTTCCTCTCGATCCTTTAGCCCGTCAAGAGCATAGCTTTTATTTGGATATTAAAAAGCCGGTCAGCGTGGCTGATATTTTGCGCACGCTCGGCAATGCCAACATCGCCGTAGTGGGCGGGTTGTTACGCGGTAAAATTTCCATGTCTCAATGGGGGGTGGGGGTGTTGCCTTTGGGAAATACGCGTGCCCAAATTGCCTCTATCAGTCCTAAAATTTTAATTCCCATTCTGTCACGCTTATCGCAAACGTTTGATATTTTCTTGGATGTGGATTCTTCTTTCCCGATGCAGGCGTTTGCTTTTGATATTGCAGATAAGATTTTTTGGGTGTCCAATGCTACACGTACGCATCTGAACTCCACCGTGCAGTTGTTTAATGATTACAAAGAACAGCGCTATCCTATGGAACGGGTAAGTGTCATTTGTAACCAGTACGACATGCCGGGATCTATCCCTTACGAAGAAGTGGAAAAGTTTTATAACTCCTTAGGCCGCGGTATTGATGTATTTTTACCTTGGGATGAGGGGATTATGACCACTTCCAATCAGAAAGGGGTGGAAATTATTTCAAATCCGCAGTCTGAGTGGATTAAGGGCTTGCGTTTAGTATTGGCTAAAATCCGTGATTTAACGCCCGCACCTAAAGATTGGCACGCTTCTGTATCAGATGAAGAATTTACGCAAGCAGCCAAAGAAATTTGGGCTCCCATTATGGCAGGCGGAGTGGGAGTTGGAGCTGGGCCGGAAAGCCATATTGCAGTGGAAGAAGAAGGAGAAGCCGGCAAAACGAAACTATCTTTCTGGGATGATTTGAAACAAAAAATCCACAAAGAAGTAGTCCGCACGCTGGAAGTGGAACGTATTGTGATTAGTGATGAAAGTTCCGCCAGTGCACAAACCCGCAAACGGGTGGCGGCTATTGTGGACGACATTTTGCAAAAGCAGCCCAATTTGCAGTTCTCCCGCGATCAACGTACTCGCTTTGCTTCTGAATTGTTAGATGAAATTTTGGGGTTAGGGCCCTTGGAAACCTTGATGCGCGATGCCAGCGTTACCGAAATCATGGTCAACGCCTTTGACAAGATTTTTATCGAGCAAAAAGGTAAGTTGACCTTAACCAAATACAAATTTAGAAATAACGAACAAGTGGTGCAGGTAATCAAGCGTATTGTATCTCCGTTAGGACGTCGTATTGACGAATCCGTACCACTCGTAGACGCCCGTTTGAAAGACGGTTCCCGTGTCAACGCTATTATTGCGCCGTTGGCGGTGTCCGGACCTACCTTGACGATTCGTCGTTTCTCGCAAAAACCTTTCGGACCGGAAGATTATTTCCGCTTTGGTACGATTAGTCCGGAATGTATGGAATTTTTACAGAAATGCGTAAAAATTCGTAAAAACATTATTGTGTGCGGTGGTACCGGTACCGGTAAAACTACATTCTTGAACGCGCTTTCCGGTTATATTGCCAATGATGAACGTATCATTACGGTAGAAGATACGGCCGAGCTTCGTTTGCAACAGCCACACTGGGTATCGTTGGAAAGCCGTCCGCCCAACGTGGAAGGAAAAGGTGCTATTACCATTCAAGATTTAGTTAAGAACTGCTTGCGTATGCGTCCGGACCGTATTGTAGTAGGGGAGTGCCGCGGTGCAGAAGCACTGGACATGTTACAGGCCATGAACACCGGTCACGAAGGTTCTCTGACCACTATTCACGCCAATACCCCGCGTGACGGACTATCTCGTTTGGAAGCCATGTGTATGCAGGCCAGCGGAGATTTACCCATTTTTGCTATTCGCGAAATGATTTCGTCAGCCGTAAATATGATTGTACAGCTGTCTCGTTTTTCGGACGGCTCCAGAAAGGTAACCTACATCACGGAAATGCACGGACAAAAAGACGGGATGATTCAATCTACCGACTTGTTCCGCTATGTGCAGACCGGAGTAGATGAGAATGGTAAAGTGCAGGGGATGTTCGCCCCGACAGGCAATTTGCCTACTTTCTACAATGATTTTAAGGCAAAAGGGGTACCGGTGCCGGAAGATGTGTTCTTGAAAGGGGCTATTAAGTTTGACGAAGATGATAACCCCATCTTGCCGCAATCCGAACAAACCCCACCGCCACCGCCGGGAGTACACGGATAAACCCATGAAGAAGATAGGATGGCTGATTAGTTTGTTGATACTGGTGTTGGGAGTGTTAGCTCCGCGGCCGGTGTCTGCGCGCGCTTTGGACCAAAATGACAAACGCAAAATAGAGTGTGCGATGTTTAAGATGTATGCGCTGAGTAACTATTTTAACGTCGACATGCCAGCCGATCAAAAACAATATAAGTATCCACAATCCTGTGGAAAAAATCTAGCCGGAAAAACTATTAAGATGCCTGATTGGTTTCCTAAAGAATTGGAAGCCATGGACAAATTAAAAGTGGTCTACATCCAAGGGGAAGGAACCTTGAGTGAAGCGACTCTTTGGTACCGTACTTTTGCTAACGTATATGCTTTCTTAGACCGGGCCAACAATGCTTTGGATCCCAGTCAACCGGTAGTTCTGGAACAGCTTTCTCGCGGTTATGTAAGCAACAGAATTAAATTGGTTTCTAACTTAGACCGTTTAAATAAAGAACTGGTACGTGGTCAAGAAGTGTACAGCATGAAAGATAGTATGCAGGGACGCGGCCGGTCTATGTTGGCCACCTTGGAATTTATGAACCGTGAGTTTTATAGCACGATTGAGTCTTTTACCAGTCCTGCTGCTCAAAAGGAGAATAAATACCGCCAATCTGTGATGGCTGTGGTTACACTGGCTAATCAACTGTGGAGCGAGTTCCGTGCGGCTCCGTTGCCGGCCAATCCGCCGGATGCCAAGATTTATCAAACTACCGATGGTGAACGCTTATTTAGCACCTTGCTAATGCTTTTGGGTGCTTTCCTCATTGGTTACGCGGTTTATCTATTGATGGAAGCCAAGAGCGATGAAATTAATCGTGGTTGGGCCCAGTACCGTGAAAAGAGTATGATTTGGGCCGAAGATTTCAACCGTCAATTTTTGACCATTGATGTAAAGTATATTGTATTTGGAACGTTGGCTGTCTTTGCGTTGATGGGGTTATTGATGGGAATATCTATGGGTGGTTTTGGCGGAGTATTGATATTTATTCTATTTGTGATAGTGGGTGCTTATGCCGGAATCCGTATGCCCAAAGTAGTGTTGGATAAACTTAAAAAGAGCCGCGGGGTCAAGATTAATGGCCAGCTGATGGATGCCTTAATTTTGCTATCCAACTCTTTGCGCTCCGGTATGGATATTGTGCAGGGGTTTGAGTTGGTGTCACACGATATGCGTCCGCAGATTGCCGATGAATTTGGCCTGGTGATTAAGAATTATCAATTAGGTACGCCGTTTGAAAAGGCCTTGGAAGGCCTGGACGAACGGGTGGAAAGCCGTATGCTTTCTTATACGATTAAAGCCATTATCATTCAACGACAGGTGGGTGGAAACTTGACGGTTATTTTCTCACGCTTGGTGGAAAATATTCGTGAAGAAAGTAAGTTGGAAGAAAAATTGGAAGCTATGACTGCCCAACAAAAAATTCAGTCCATTGTGGTCAGTATTATGCCGGTCATTATGCTAGGGGTTATGTTCTTGTTCCGCCCCGATGAGATGATTGGCTTTTACACCACTCCTGTAGGCATTTTTGTGCTGTTCTTCTGCTTTGTGTGGATTATGATTGGTATGAAACTCATCCAAAAATTGGGCGAGGTGAGGGTATAAGTATGGACATGTTATCACTAATTCTCAATCTCATTTTACTGTTTGGAGCCGTGTCTTTATTTTTTGCGGTGCTGGCCATTTTCGCCCCAAAAGAGGAAGGCGGTCAGATTGTAGACGTCGCTGCCCAACGTTTTAAGTCTTCTTCCAGTTTTGCCAGTTTGCAACCCGAAACTAAGTTTTGGGACCGGGTTGCTGTATTCTGCTTAAATACCTTCCATCTGGAAAAACCGTTGGAAGAAATTCATATGCAGTTAGGTAGCCCGGACTATCCGCAACCGGTGAATATTCTGTATTGGAAAGTAGCCTGTGCGATTGGGGTGCCGCTGGCCATCATGATTATGTTCCAAACCGTTTTTGGAATACTTTTTGTACCGGTAGGTTTTTATTTGCCGGATATGATGTTGAAAAGTAAGATCCAAAAACGACAAGCCGAAATTTTGGGGAACTTTTCTACTACCGTAGATTTGGCCGCTCTGATTATTGAATCTGGTTTGGATTACTTAACCGCTTTTGAACGTATTATCAGTATTGCAAAGGTGAAGACGGTATTGGAAGAAGAACTGGAAAAAACCCTCAATGAAATTAAGTTGGGTTATTCCCGCCGTGAAGCGTTGGAACGCTTTGCAAACCGTACCGGCGTACAGGAAGTGCGCTCTTTGGTCGGCTTGATTATTCAATCCGATGAGTTGGGTACCAGTTTGGTGGATTTGTTGCGTAACTTCTCCTCCGATTTGCGAAGTCGTCGTATGAGCCGTGCCGAAAAACTGGCCGCACAGGCTTCTACAAAAATGTTGTTTCCGTTATTTGTATTTATTTTCCCGACAATCTTTATTCTGATTTTGTCGCCGATGATTAAAGGTCTGTTGTCGCAAGGATTAAGTTTTTAAGAGGATATTTATGAAAAAATCTTTATTATTTTTATGTATCTTGTCTGTTTCTCTTACCTCAGCGGCGGCTCCGTTCCGCCAGCCCAATCCCATTCGTCAACACGGAAAAGAAGAGGGGATGATGTTGGACTTGAATAAAATTACGCTGGGTACGCTCAATGATGTGGAAGAAAAGAAACAATATCTTTCCACCGTACAACTGGAGAAACAGCGTATCCAAAACTACATGTTGCATCAGGTGTATGAAGATGCTTATACCCTGTACCGCCGCGGGGATTATCAACGGGCACAGGAAATGGCGCAAACCATTTTGAGTATTGACCCCAATTATACGCAGGCCTCTACGCTAGCCAAACAAGCCGGTAATATGGGGGCCTATGGTACGACTTCGGAAGCCGAAGTTATCGATGCTAAATTTCAGGAAGCCAACCGGATGTATGATTCCGGGCGCTTGGTAGAAGCTAATGAAAAATTAGATGAGATTTTAACCCTGCAACCGCACAATTCAAAAGCATTATCTTGGAAACATCGTATCGATCGTGATATTGCCCAAGAATATGCCCGTCGCGGTAATGTGGCCTACGACAAAAAAGATTACAAAGAAGCGTTGGATAATTGGTATAACGCTTTGCTCATTCGTAAAGATGATCCGAATTTAGTCAATAAAATTGCCCAAACGGAAAATCAATTGCGCCAACAACAAGTAAAAGATGCCATGGAAAAAGCAATGGATTACTACAACAAAGGGCAATACTTGGAATCTTACTCTACTTTTGAACGGATTACTAAAATCCAACCCGGAGATCAACGGGTACAGAAATACATGAGCCAGTTAAAAGACGAGATTGCCACCAGTTATTACGATGCTGGAAATAAGTCTTATGGAATGCAAAAATATGACAGCGCAGTCACCTACTATACCAATGCTAAAAAGTGGGGGGCTGATGCTAATCAAATGGACCAGTTGATCAAACGCGCTCGCAATGCCAAAGAGAATGCCTTGCGCCGCAAACAAGAAGCCGCCGCTAAAGCTGCGGAAGACGCGAAAAAGAAGATAGAGGAAGAGGCTAAAGGACCGGAGGAGGAAGAACCGATTGAAACCGTGCCGGTGGAAGGTAATACCGGCGGTTTAACACCGCTTACTCCGGGAACAGCTCCTTCTTTGGGTCCGGATAGTAATACAACCACAGACGGCATTGGCGGAGCGACTGGCCGCGTGTCGGAAGAAGCCAGAGAAGCCTCTAAACAGAAATATCTGGAAGGGTTGGATGCATTTAACCAAGACGACTACGAACGGGCACGCCAAGCCTGGATTGTGGCCAAAAGGTTGGACCCAGGCAATACAGATGCTGATTCCGGTTTGCGTAAAGTGGAAGAATTAATCGGCATTCGCTAAGCAGGAGAGAATATGAAACTGACATCTAAGTGGACCTTGTGGTTTGTATTGGTATCGTTGTATGCTGCCATTATCGGCGGTCTGTTTTATTATAACTTGTTCAAATTTGTGTTTGACAAAAAACTGCAAAATGAAATGGTGGAAATGGTACGTTTCCGCGCGCCCCTTTTGGTGCAAAGTTTGGCGGCTCGTCCTCGTAGTGAAGCCACGTTCCGTGAAGCAGAGCTGATGAAAGAATGGAAACGCAACGATGACCGCATTAAAACGTTGGTGTATTTGAATGACGATGGATCCATTCGCTGGCATGAAAATACGCAATTTGTCAAAATGTCTTATTCAGACTATAACAATGAAGTGGTATTTGACACCCCTGTTGTCCCGCAGGCTATTCGGGAACGGACCCCTAAGGCGATTATGTTTGACGAGGGGGATTATTATGATATGGCTATTCCGCTAATGGCCAAAGATGCGGTGGCAGGCGTCGTTAACCTTACTGTTTCCCGGGCCAGTGCCAAAGCACTAATCCGCCAATCTATGGTGCGTTATGCGGTGGGAGCATTTATCATGATCCTGCTTATCGGCGGTGTGTTGTACCTGTTCTTGTTGCTCAAAATTATCCGTCCTTTGGAGGCTTTGAAAGACGGAGTGGATGCTGTCTCTTTGAACCGGCTGGACCTAATTTATCCGGAACGTTCGGATGAAATTGGCAGTGTGGCGGCAGCTATTACATCGTTACTGGCCAGAATTAAAGAAGAAATGAAAGGCTTAGAGAATGTTGAAATCATGTCTCTGGAAAAGGAGCAAAAATGGTGGAAAACTATTTTGGCAGTTACGGTGCCGCGCGGATCGAGAGCTTTAGTCGTCGACGAAAACAATAACATTTTATATACCAATTTCGAAATGAATCTAAAGAAAACGGGTACCATCCATTTGTTAGATGTTTTTGACGGGCGTCAACAGAGTATTATTCAAGTGGTAGGAGAAGCCATGGAACATCCGGGCAAAGTATTGCGCGGCAAGGTGGAGAACCAAAATGTTCCGTGTATTGTTAAAGCGGTTCAACTACCCGATGATGCCGGCAAAAACCGGATTGTACTTGTGCTGGAACCGGAAAAAACTTTATAATAAAAAAAGGGGCTTATCCCTTGGGAGAATATACAATGAAAGTAGCAATTAAAAAGATAGGTGTATTAGATGTGATCTTTTCCGTATTTCCCGTGGCTGTGTTTATAGTCATGTTGATTAACGGTATTATGGGACTGTTCAGCCCGGATATGTCCTTTAATCTGGCTTTCTTGGTGAACATGATTATGCAAGCCATTTTGAATACGTTGTTGTTCTTGGTATTCACGGTAGTATTTTTGTGGGTATACAATTTACTCAGTGGAATCGGCATTCGTGCAGTATCCATTGAATTAGAAGATAAGGAATAAGAGGAGATTGAATGAAAAGACTTATTATTTTTGTAGTAGCCTGTGTGTTGGCTTCTTCCGTCTATGCAGCCGACAAAGCGGCTAAAAGCAGTAAAAATGCTAAAGCCACTTCTAAACAACCGATTGAATTTACCGTCATCGAAGCAGAAGAGTATGCTTCCGGTAAACAAGATCCCCGTGTCACCAACGGATTGGCCACCTTTTTAGAAGGGGTGCCGCAAGTGACGGCGATGTCTGTAGTAACTGCTAAACAAGACCCGGCATTGGCTAACTTGGATTATAGTTTCTTGCCGCTTTATTTAGTAAAGAAAACACCGAAATTGCAAAAGAAATTAGAGCAGCAAATTGCGGCCGGTTACGTACAACAAAATGATACGTATCTGATTTTCCCGCGCTTAACTCGCACCGGTGTTTATACAGATAAAACAGCGAACCCGGGCGTATTGGAAATTTTTGTAATGTCTCAGTGCCCGTATGGAGCTATGGCGGAAAATATGGTTATCCAAGCCAAAAAAGAAGGCAAATTCCCGTTGGATAAAACGGTCAAATTGCGTTACATTGTTAACTACAACGAGCAGACCGGAGAATTCCAAAGCTTGCATGGCACGGCCGAATGGGAAGAAGACGTTCGCCAATTGTTGATTGCCAAATACTATCCCGCCAAACTATGGAAATATTTGGAAATTCGTAACAAAGATTATCGTTCCAGCCGTTGGGATAAAGCCATGGAAGAAGCCGGTATCAGCGTGAGCAAAATTACCAAGAAATTTGATAAAGAAGGCATAGAATTGCTCAAAGCCGAGGCGGCCTATGGCAAAGAATATAATATCAATGCATCTCCGACATTCTTGTGGGAAGGCAAAGAAATATTGGACTTTGGCAGCGTAGCACAAAAACCCGGATTTGAGTTTCTAAATCCGGCGCGTACGCAGCCCAATGCACCCGCCGCACCCACCGGTAGTTGCTAAGTTGTTTTTCAACCAAATAGATTGGGGGCTTAAGAGCAATCTGAGCCCCCAATTTTAAAGGTGTTGTTATGGTGAAGGGAAAGCAAACAGGCAGTTTATTTCGTAAAGCGGTAATTGCACTTAGTTTTGTGACAATCGTGCCTATTTTGCTGATTGGATGGTATGTGTTGCGCATTAACAATAAGTTGTTGCAAAGTGAAATTTTAGATAAGCAACGCACCATGGCCCACCGGATTTCCTTTTTAATTTCCGAGTCCGTCAGCCGGCAATCTCAATTTATTTCTATCTTTAGCGATTTACATTCCGTACTGTCAGACCATTTAACTTCCATTGACCAAGAGGATTTGGAGTATTTACGCAAGCGCAACCCGGACATTGTGCATTTACTGATTTTAGACCGTCGCGGAAATCAATTATTTCACTCGGGAACCTCGGGACATTTCTTAAATTACAAGGCAGAACTTGCCCCTATTTTGAAGACGTGTATTCAAGAAGGGCAGGAATATGTGGGTTCTATCCAGCGTCATAACGGGCATATGTATGTGCTCATGGCATATCCGTTACAAGCCGCTAATTCCTCCCGCAACGGTCAGGTATTGGTGGCAGAGATTGATTTGGAAGGATTGGGAAAGGCACTGGAAAAAATATATTCCGATAATATGCAAGTGGCTGTTTTAACAGATGAAGGGGAATTGATTTCTTATTCCGGCGTATCAGGAGGACTGGTATCAGATGAAGAATTGCCGCTTCTTTCTCAACTACAGGCGATGAAACAGGCCTTAGAGGAGAAAAGCGACGGTCGTGTACATCTTCAAACAGGGGGAAATTGGTTAGCCAGTCAGACACCGGTGTCTGGACTAAATTGGACGGTTTTAGTCTATCAACCCGATCATACCGTTTGGACATTGCTACTGGAAAGCACCGTTCATTCCGTGTGGAATCTGGTGGTCATTTTGTTGGCGGTGGCGGTGTTTGTAGTAGGCGTAACCTATGTGGTGTTAAGACCCATCGTTCAGCCGGTACAACGCTTGCAGGAAGCAGCTGTTAAACTGGAACAAGAAGAAGATTATATTCCCACAGAAGCAGATTTAATTATTCCGAATAATGAAATTGGAGAGTTGGCTCGTGTATTTTTACAAATGACGGTCGTATTGCAAGTGCGCAAAAATGCTTTGCTTTCTGCCCAAAAAGAATTGTCCGCCATGAATAAAGCTTTGGAACAGCGGGTAGAACAACGTACCGTAGAATTGCACAAAGCCACCAGCGAATTAGTGAAGGCGGAACGGTTGGCAGCCATTGGTCAGATGGCTTCCATTATCAGCCACGAGATTCGCAATCCGTTGGCGGTAATCAGCAATGCCACCCGCTTAATCAAAATTATTCAACCGCCCACGGATCCAAAACTGATCAAACAGTTTTCTATTATTGAAGCGGAAATTCGCCAAGCTAATAGTATTATCAATGAGGTCTTGGGGTTTGCCCGCAGCCGTGATATGATTTTGAGTACGGTTGATTTGAATAGCTATCTGCATGACTTGCTGGTTTCTTTCCCCTGGCCGGCTCATGTGCGTTTACAAGAAGAGCTTGACCCGGAAAGCGTACGATTAAAAGTGGACAGTGAAGAAATAAAACAAGCCTTGCGCAATATCTTGGCCAATGCGTGTGAAGCTATGCAAGAAGGCGGCCGTTTAACGGTGGGGACCCAAGTAGGAAAACAGGTTGTTTGTATTTATATAGGCGATGAAGGACCGGGCGTTCCGGAAGAGTTGAAGGAGAAGATATTTTCTCCGTTCTTTACCACTAAGGCCCGCGGTACAGGGTTGGGGTTAGCCGTAGTGCGCAAAGCAGTCACGCGGCATAAAGGTAAATTATTTGTGCATAATTTACCCGACAAAGGAGCCATTTTTGAAATTTATTTACGAATTTATAAGAAGCAGGGAGATACTCGCTATGGATAAACAGGTCAAAATTTTAGTAGTTGATGATGATAATAATTTGCGGGAAACCTTAGCTGATTTGCTGGAAATAGAAGGCTATAAAGTCTATCAAGCCGGCAATGGGCAGGAGTGCGTTGATTTAATTTCCTCAGAATTTTTTAATTTGATTTTGATGGATTATAACTTACCGGATGAAACCGGATTAGATTTAATTCGCAAAATCCGCGGGTTTAACCAAGAGACTCAGATTGTAATGATTACCGCCTATGCCTCTCTCAATTCCATCATGGAAGCAATGAAGGAATCAGTCTATGATTTTTTGATCAAGCCGGTCGATTTTGATTATTTAAAACGTACGATTAATCGTGCCTTGGATAAATACTTTTTGGAACAGAGCAACAAAGACTTATTGGCTCAATTAAAGGCGCGCAATGCAGATTTGGATCGTTTGAACAATATGAAATCCAAATTCTTTTCTATCGTGTCTCACGATTTGTCCAACTCTTTGATGACCTTAAAAATGAGTTTTGATATGCTCAAAAAACGTCTAAATCCCGACGAAGACCAAGCCAAAAAAATGTCCTACATGGATGAATCGTTGGGGCAGATTGAACATTTAATCAAAGATTTAGTGGACTGGGCGGCTATTGAAAAAGGTAAACTGCGTATTGAAAAAACTAATTTTGAATTAACGTCCAGTTTGAAGAAAACAGCAGAGATTTTTAAGGACAAAGCCAGTAAACGTTCCATCACGGTCACCTTTGAAAGTGTGGGAGAAATGAATGTGTTTGCCGACGAAAAACGCATTCGCCAAGTGATTTCCAACATTCTGGAAAATGCGGTGCGTCATACGCCTGATGGCGGACAGATTGCCGTAACCGTAAGCAAACTGGATGAAAAAAATGCTAAAGTGTCGATAAAGGATTCCGGGGATGGTATTGATCCGGAAAAGGCGCCGGAGTTGTTTACCAGTTTCATGCAACTGGGAGATAAAAGCCGGGTAGGTCGTTTAGGACTGGGTCTGTCGATTGCCAAGGATATTATTGTCAATCACGGCGGTCGAATTTGGGCGCAGAGTGATGGGTTGGGCTTGGGGGCCACCTTCAATTTTACGTTGCCCATCAGCGGACTATAAGCTAGGTGAATTTTGAACGGGAGCAAAATAATATGACCACGAAAAAGAAAAAAGTGAAAGTGTTAATCGCAGATGATCAAACTTTATTTCGCGAAGGAATCCGAGATGTATTGAATTCCGAAAAATGGATAGAGGTCATTGGAGAAGCTGCTGACGGATTGGAAGTGGTAGCGCAAGCCAAAAAACTTAAACCAGATGTAGTGCTCATGGATATTAAGCTGCCTAAACTGGACGGCATTGCCGCTACGCGTAAAATTCGTGAAGCAGTGCCGGAAGTGAACGTACTCATGCTTTCGTCCTTTGAAGATGAGGCGCACGTATTGGATGCTATTCAAGCCGGAGCCAATGGATATTTGTCTAAAATGTTGCCGGCAGCCGAACTTGTTAACGCGATCAAAACATTTACCACAGAAGGATTGATGATTCCGCAACAGTTGATGGGTAAGTTACTTAGCGGACTGCGCAATATGGGGCCCGGCAATGCTCCCAGTCAGGCCACTTTGACCAAGACGGAAATTAAGGTCATGGATTTGTTAGGAAAAGGGCTGAGTAATAAAGAGTTAGCCAAAGCACTTGATTGCAGTGTGAAAACGATTAAAAATCATCTCAATAGTGCTTTTCATAAATTGGGAGTCAGTAGCCGTACGGAAGCAGTCGTGAAGGCTATTGAAAAAGGACTTATTTCCTCAGAAGGAAATACATTCCCGGACGAGGAGTAGACGTTGTTTATGCGCCGAATAAAAGCATTGCTGCGCCTGGCGCGTAGAAGTCGCCGCGGCCAAGCTACCATCGAATATGTGCTGATGCTTAGCAGCATATTGGTAATCTTGTCGGCTTTTATTTCGGCTTTTCACAAAGATATTGTGAAATGGTTTTTTATGTTTATCGGGCAATTATTGGCCAAATGAAAACATTTTTACGTACCTGTCAGCACACCCTGCATAGCCGGCAAGCACAAATTTTGTTGCCGGCAGTAATGTTGGCGCCTATTTTCATTTTGGTTATTTACTTGTTATTTGAAACCTCCAAACTATCCATGACTAAGGTGCGCCAGCAATTCGCCTTGGACAATGCCGCCTATGCCCAGATGTCTACTGCCAGCACTTACTTAAATGCAACTGCGATGGTGAACGGGATTCCCTACCGCGTTATGCGAACGATGAGCCAAACGCTCAAACCAAAAAAAACTTCTGAGTTGAAAGGTAATTTTACTGTGTTTGATGTGTTTTACCGCGCAGGCGCATTTCTGTCTATTGGACCTAACCATGCCGACCAAGCCATTTCAAACCCGATCCCGGCTGCTGCATCTACTAACTGGGATTTTCAGTATTACGGTGATAAGCGGAAAAACTGGATAAAGGAAGAACCTTCCGATGCCAACGAAGATATGGAAGAGAAAAAAGATGATGGTGGCAAATACTTAGTTTTAGCGGATAAAGAAATAGTCGACAATTATTTCTTTACTTCTACCAACGGCGCCTTGGATAGGGTTAAAGATTATATAGTTATTTTTATTCGTACAGGTTCTATTTATGCTTCCCAGAATTATGCATACAAGGATACCATTAAAAAGAGCCGTATGTTTCGCGAAGCAATCTTTCTAAACACGAAGGATTGTCGTAAATCAGAGTGCGGCCAGCAAGGGGCGGCTGTTCTAGACCGTTTTGAACTAAACACAGTTCCGTTTGAAATTGAAAGAGGCCGCTTTTATTTAACAGCAGACTATGTAGGGTCTACGGCCCATTCCGGTGCATATCCGCTTGATTTGGATTTCAATAAAATTATTAAAACGAAATTATTTCAATTTGGCTATTTGGATGCCTCCAGCCGTTCCCGTTTGAAACAACTGGCCAGAGGCATCACGTTGAAACAAAAATATGTAGTGCCGGAGAACCGTTTTAATATCAATATCACTGCCCGCTACAAACCGTACGTAAAAAATACGGTATCGGTGACATGTCCACGCAGCGGCAATAACTGCGTATGGCCCAATCCGTTGCCTAAATACAGTGTGAAGGTGGGCGTATGAGAAAATATAATTTTTCCCGCCACGGTCAAGCCACAACCGAAACGGTTCTTCTGTTGCCGGTGATGGTTATTTTTATTCTATTTATTATCAAAATTTTTGGCCTCTTAGTTTTGACCCAAAAGATGGAAATTGCTGGTTTTTATGCGGCCCGTCGCTATCAGTTGCAGAGCCATACGGCGGATGTTTTAACTCGTTGGGACCGCCGTTTCTTACAAAAAGATATTAAAAAGAAAGTAGAAGAGTACCTTGGTTTTAATAACCCGGGGATGGTGCGTTTTTTGAGTTTGAAGAGCTTGAAATTGGATATCAATACCAAGGGTACTTGGACAAAGGTAACTATGACCGTTTCCACGCGGCCGCCGCAAATTAAGTTTTTGTGTAATTACGATAAGTTGCAAATTTGCGAAAATGATATTTCCTGTTTGCACGGATATGCTTTCCTGTGCGAAACGGGGGGGCAAATCCAAATCATCAAATACGTCAGTCCTAATGAGCGGCCCTTGCCGTTTGTGCGACCGGAATCGTAGTAAGAATTTGTAAAAGATTTCTCGGTTTATCGAGTGATTTGGCAAGTATTAAAAAAACGCTTGACAAACCGAAAAAATCAGTTTATACTATAGTAGAAATAGATGTATCAGTAAACTCTGTGTTTGAGCGCGGGACATCCCCGCGGGTCAGCAAGAGTGAATTTTTATATTATGGCGAGGTGGAATATGTTAAAACTGTTCCAGAAAAAATCGAAGGTGAAGGAAGGTAAACAAACCCAAGCCGATGCCAACGCGCAGACTCAGCAAAAAAAGAAAGAAGCGCCGTTGGCCGCGTTTGGCAAAACATGGAAGAAATTAAATTCCATGGACCGCAAACAGGCCTATACATGGGGCGCTGTGATACTGGTAGGGGTCATCGGGCTACTGATTTTAGCTTCGGCAGCCTCTGGTGAGAAAGATGATTTTTCGGATTTTGAAACCCGCGGTTATGACTTGGCAAACATGCCCTTTTCTTCCGATGAAGCGGAGCAATACCTGTTAGCTTCTAAATATCCGGATATGGAAGAGGGTAATAAAGGGATGGGTCTCTATAGTGCAGAAGAAAAAGAGGCCCGCCAAGAGGAAGATGCAGAGCAAGCCGAACTGGATACGTCTGCCTCGTCTTCAGCTTCCGAATATGTGCCGGGGCGCTATTATGGCGGTGGCGGTAGCGGACGCGGCACAGGTGCGCGCACGCAAGTAGGCAGTTTGGGCAGCGCCAGCATAAAAGGGGCTAGTGGGTCCGGCTTGAGCAGCAAATTCGGCCCGAGCGGAGATTTTTCTAATTTCCGCAGTCAAAATAAAGGTAGTGACAGAGCACCCGGTCGCCTCCACGGTGGTGATGCCCGCACGGCATTACGACAAACAGCCATGGCCAGCCGGGCAGCTGCTGGGCTGAAAAACGACAAAATGTTAAATGCCAAAAAAGCTTTGATGGGTGGCAATGTAGAAGGTAGTAAAGCTTTTATGGATGATAGCGGTGCTGTTAACTTAGGCGAAGCCGCCGGTTTGGATTTAGACACCAATGCTCCTACCAGCAGCGCCGACCTTAGTGGCTTAGATCAAGGATTGAATGATGCCAAAGATAAGGGACAAAAGGACGGAAGCGATAACGATGATGAGAAAAATGAGTGGGAAGAATTCGCAATAGAATTCTTGAAAAAGGCAATAGATTTCGGTTTGCAGTTAGCAGAAGGTGCGGTACAGGATGCCATTAAAGTGCATCAACAGCAGGTGGCTAACTATCAGGTGGATTTAGCCAATGCGCAGATGGAAGGAAAATTGGATCCTCCTCCGACAAAGCTTAGTGATGGATCGTCTCTGACAGCAGATATGCTTGGAAATGGGGATGCTAATGTGCAAGCTGGGTTGAAAGGAGCAGGTTGGAGCGTGGCCGAAGGACAAGGGTTCAGCAATACTTCTGATTCACAGACTTGGACATCAAGTGATGGGCAGACTGTGACTGTCAACAGAACCCCTAAAAAGGATAACGACGGGAACGTGATACCTGGAGCGTATGATTATTCCTATGCAGATGGGCAAAAAGCTCCCACGGTAACCAAGAAACAGGCCAATGCGTATAATAAATCTGCGCTAAAAACGTACAATAACAGTGATCCTGTGAAGAAGTTCAAAAAGCAAAGTTTTGCGCAAACAAAATCGGACTATTACGGTAATACGTCAAGGACAAGTACTTTAGGAACTTCCTCCGGACAAAATGTAACGTATAACGGTGTGTCGTATTGGGGACGCGTTGGCAAAGATGGTAAATTCCATATAGATGGTGGTGGTACCCTGGATACATGGGACGGTAAAGGGCAGTAATTAATTTTATTTGTAAGGAGCGTAAATTATGAAAATCATAAATTGGATTAAAAATCGCAGCGGTAAATTCGCTCTTTCTACAGCGCAAGCTATAGGGACGGCCGCAGTGGTAGGCGTGGCAGGTATCGCCGCGTGGCAAATGTTGTCTTCTTCGGGTCCTAATCAGGATACGGCATTTTCCTCTCAAGACCCGGACGTAGTCTATGTGGCCGGCGGGGCCGGTGGCTCCTACAGCGGCGTTGGATATGGCGAAGGCGGAGAATTGCAAAGCCATATTAATGTATCCAAATCCTCCAGCCAACGGCTCATGGAAAGAGATTTTGAACAGGAAAAATTGCGTGGACAAAACCCATCTTCCAGCCAAATGGAGCGGGATGAACAAGCCATTTCTGCCCATAAAATGAACGGGGCTAGCGAAGGCTTAGGCGTGGGTGTCGGCGCACAAGAAATGGGTAGCGGCACAATGGAAGGCGGAAACAGCCAAGTGCAAGATCAAATTGCCGCTATTAGTGCCCTGGCTAACCAAAAGAAAGAAGAAGCTGAAGCGGCAGCTGCAGCGGCCGGTGCGGAAGGCGGAGATGTAGTAGCGGCAGCCGCTAAAGCAGCCGGTTTGAATAAAAGCGGTGGCAAATATGACATGGCTTCCGGCATAGCCCGTAGCGGTAACAGTTATAGCACGAACGCTTTTGGCGGTTCCACCAGAATAGCCGAAAAAGGCGGGCGCATTAGCCCTAGCGCTGAAACCGATCGTTTAGCTATGGGAAGATCCGGCCAAATGCAAGGTCCCAATAATGCCAATTTTGGCGGTTATCATGGTAAAGTAGGCAATGACTTGGGCTCTATGGCCAAATATGCCTCTGATGCAAGAAGCAAAAAAATGGCCGTGAACCAAATGGCTTCTGATCTATATATGTCCGGTGCACAACAAAGCGGCGGTATTAAAGTAGCCAACGATGGCAGTCTAGGATTAGGCGGTGGTGAATCATTGGATCTTTTGGACGATGCCGTGCGTGCGCTGGGTATTACAGGCGAAGGTATAGGTGGGGAAACTTATGGACAGGCAAAGCAACGATTGCTTGACGGTATATATGACTTACGTACAAAACTAGCGGGTTTAGCTTCTATTCCGTTGATTGGGCCGCTTTTTGCACTCATTCCCTATTTAAATTATCTGAAACAGGTAAAAGAGTTTAAAGAGAGTTGGGGGGCTAGTGTGATGGAAACTGAAAATACGCAAGGCTCTTTGGCAGATCATCTCAAAAACTGTGCTGACCAAATGTATGGGTTATCGTGGATGAGTACTGCAATGAGTGTGTTTGGTGTAGTGGGGTTTGTAGCTGGTTTGGAAGGGTCTGTAGTCGGCGTAATAGGTAGTTACAATGCATACGCAGCTCAATATTGGCCCGAAGCTGCCGAAGAAGAGGGAGAGGAGAATCCGGATCCGACCAAAGAGAAGAATAAATAAGGAGGAATTTATGAATATACTAAAACTACTAAAAAATTGTACAGGTGCTATACGGCCGGCGGGGATTGCCGCGTTGTGTATGACGGGTACAATGGCGTTTATTGGTATTTCCAATTATATGTCATCTTCTCCGGCTGCTCAAGAAAAAAAGGTACGTGCTATGGCAGATCTGATGCGTGAGAATCCGTCGGCTGTTCCGAGTATGAATTTTGCCTTTGACAAGAATCAATTCGCTTCTGCGGAAGAAAAAGCCAGAATGGAAGGCCAAATGGCTGATAAAGTGTTTGGCGCTGGGGATCAAGCTGCTGAAGCAATAGAAGGATTGAATTTAGCGTCTAACGGTGCAATCGAAGGTATTGGCAATATTCAAGGTTCTGCCTTGGGAGCTGGAGAGGACAGCTTTGGCTTAAATACGGATAAGGGTGCCGAAAGTACCGGCGGTAGTGTCCGTGGGGCTGCCCAAAGAGGCAGTACGGACGGCATGGATGAAGCCGTTGCGGGCCAAGCGAAAAAAGAAGTCAAACAATTGCAGAAAGCATCTGTCAACACTAAAGGCGGCAGTAATTTAGGTAGCGGGACAGGTTCTCTCAGCGGTGCAAATAGCTCCGCAGCAGGACGTTCCGTAGGCCAAGAAAGAGCGAGCCGCATTAATCCCAGTGCTCGGGGTGCAGGGTCTATTACCGGGGCGATGGGTGACGGTACTACGGGACTGATTGCCAGCGGTGCCCAATATCGCGGCATGCACAGTACCTCCTATAAAGGCAATAACCGGTTCTCTTCTTCTCACAGCGGACAACAAATGGGAAAAGAACTAAACAGTTTGAAACAAATTGCACAAGATTCTGCTAAGATTGCCGATTCAATAGGCAAATCTGCTAACGAGGGAAGCCGTGCATTTTGGGGCAATAAATCTTTATCGGCAGTGATGGATGTAGATGGTTATCAGACAGGAGTAGGTGGTGGTGAGCTGCCGAGTGCTGAATTCCATAAGCAGCCATCTATTGATAATCTCGATACGGAAATGGATAAGCAGAAGAAGTTGGAAGCCGAACGGGAGGAGGCTCGTAGAAACCTAAAAACTCAGCTTATCTCTCTGCTTTTTGCCGCCCTGGGAGCCGCGATAGGTATTGCTGCTCTTAAAAAACTGGGTCCGTGGGGAATAGCAGGTGCTGCGATTCTCTTAGCTGGAATATGTGCATGGTCTATTGCTTTTATCGTACAGGCCGGCAGATATATGAGCAAGTTCGGTTCTGACGGAATTAGTATTGCAAGTATCGTAGTGGGTGTCTTGTGTATAGCGGCAGTTGTTATCGCTTTTGCGGTCGGTGATTTCGGATCGCAAGCGAGCGCAGCCGAGGGAGAATCGTCAGCAGCTCTTGGAGAATCTGCTGCAGAAGCCGGCGCGGAAGCCGGTGCAGAAGCCGGTGCCGCGGCAGCTGGAGAAGCCGGTGCCACTGCGGCTAGTGGAGCAAGTGCTGGAACAAGCGCAATGGCGGCATTGGGAGGAGGAACTTCTGTACTTATGGGTGGAAAAGAAGCTGTTGAGGGTATTATCAACTCAGCGGATCCCAATTTAGCTACTGGTGACGGTTCGGGTTCAGGTGGCGGTAAAAAATAATAAGGTCCACTTATGGCAAAAATAGATATGGTATTGAAAAAGGTGTTTAATGTAACGGTGTTGGTGTGTCTTTTCATAACAGGATTGTTGTTATCAGTGTATTTTGCATACCAACAACGGCAGGCGGAGCGGGAGCTGATTTATCTCAAGGCGCGGGAACTGGTTAAGCAAGAACAACAGGACCGCTTACGAGATTATCAAAAACGCTTACAACAGCGCCGTCTGACCCAAGAGTATAACAAAGGCCGCGTGGTAAATATGAACCAACCAACCCAACCGGCCCAATCGGCTGCCCCGGCAGATACGGCAGCAGCCCAGAAATAGGAGTTTAGCATGAAACAGGAAAAGACAAGTTCTTCGTCGGTTGTACCGTCGCTTAACCCTGCTCAGGGACAGCACCGTCCGGCCGCGATGAACCCATACAAAAAGTGGGGAATAATCGGGGGACTTGTTTTTTTCCTGTTTTTGATTATATTTGTAATACCGGCAGGTAGTTGGCCGGGATTGCGTAAGGTAGTTAGCACGTTGGAAGAGGCGCCGCAAGCCCAGTCTTGGAGTGTAGGTCGTATCCTATGGACGTGGGCCCGCGCAGGGTTTCCGTTTCAATCGCAAGAAGCCCAGCAGTTATCGCTCTTTGACAGAAAGCAGTCAGTTGCGCAGACAACCGGAACTAAATCGGGACTGATTGATTTGGCCGCGGTGAATGTTTCTCGGCGCGCGCGCGGGTTGCGCGCGGATGGGATAGCAGGCGCGTACGAAGCAGAAGAAGGCGACGATAGAGCCGCTCTCTCCCGCCCTGTCGGGGACTGGAGTGACGAAGCAAAAGCGTCGGCCGAAAAATCCGCCAAAGCGGTGGATGTCTACTTGGGTACGGATGCAGATTTGCTGGCACGGGCGGATTCTTCCGCCGGTCAGGGTTCGGCCGATACGGCACAGATGCGTGCTCGTTCGGTTGTTGCCGGTACGGTAAGTTCCGATATGCTGGCCAGTGTGGCTGATAGCATGTCCGCTTCCACGGACGCGGCGTTGAGGCGAGCTTTGGCCGCTGCCGCCACAGCCTCTGCCAATACTAGTATCCGTAGCGGTACGGATTTGAGCCAAAAAGCCCAACAGGATTTAGCGCAAGTATTCGTGCTCACTAACATCGCCGAAAAAGCGCCGGAAGGGTTTAAGAACCAATTGGTTACCGCCGGATACATGGCGGGCACTGTATCTGCAGAAGCCTATGAAGCGGTCAGCGCGCCCAGTGTGTCTTTGCGCGGGGCAGAAAAGGTGGCTCCTTCAGCACAGACCGGAAAGACCGAGGAACAATGCCAGCAACAGGCCAAGCAGACCAATGAGCAATTGGCCCCGGTGCTAGAGCGTTCCCGTGAGCTCATCCGCCACATTCGTCAGGGGGTACCGCAAGGGTGCGGGGCGGAACTGAGTAACTGGAAAAGCAGTTTGATTCAAGTGCGTGAGCAATGCCAAACGGTCAAAAAACTATTTTTATCTATGAGAGATGCCTGCGGCATGAACGTACCTAAGGAGGGCAGTTGCGAAACGGT
This sequence comes from Elusimicrobiaceae bacterium, assembly GCA_017528825.1. Taxonomy (NCBI): domain Bacteria; kingdom Pseudomonadati; phylum Elusimicrobiota; class Elusimicrobia; order Elusimicrobiales; family Elusimicrobiaceae; species Elusimicrobiaceae bacterium. The sequence continues at coordinate 74,879 of JAFXOI010000031.1, forward strand.
TTATTTGGATGCGTATGCGGGCGAGTTGTCTGAGAAATGTGAAGCTCTGTCAACGGCAAAAGCGCAAGTGCCGGTAGATAAGAGCCAAGTATCAGAGCTAACCGCGCAAATTAATACACTGGCGCAGACGTTTGATCAGATGCAGCTGGATAATTCGTTTAACTTGCGGGTAGACGGTGTGTTAGGGACGAATGACTTTTTCCCACAGACCGATAACACCCAATGGTTGACGCAAGAAAAAGCCCAATAGGCCTATTTTGAAAAAGGGCCCAAAAAGTGGTTGACATTTTGAAATAATAATTCTTTAATGGTAGTAGTAGGATTTGTAGTGTAGTAATCGGTCTTAGCGGGCCCGAGCGGTCGCTAAGGCCTAGCAGTACACCCCCAGTTGTGGGGGAAAACTAAAAGGAGAAAGTTATGGCTGAAAATAAGAAGGATTCTTTCACCTTTAGCGATAAGATTAAAAACAGCAAGCCTGCAGTTAATCCGTTCGCTAAGAAAGGTGCTTCTAAAATCGGCAATAATGGCAAGCCCAAACAGACCTTGTTTGAACGGTCTCGTCGTGATGCGCCCTTTATGGTAGCGGCGGCGGCGGCTTTGCTGATGTTGCCCTTTTTGTACAAATACAGCGGTAACGTCAATGATGACGTCATTGTACCGCCAGGGTCAGAAGATTCTATTTTTGATCCGGAACGCTTTGGGTTCTCTCCCAGCAACGAAGATCCCACCGGCCAGATTGCACAATTGGCGGGTCGTGATCCGCTGAGCCTGATTAAAGGCTGGGGCAACCCGGAAGAAGAGCAAGAAGCGGCAGAACCGGAATACGAATCCAGAGATGCGTTTGACCGGGATTATACTCCGGCTCCGCGTCCGGATACGCCCAACTATCGGCAGACTGCTCCGGTAGCCACCCGTGCGGCTTTCCAAAGAACACCTACCAAGATTAAAGACTTGAGCGGTGCTTCTTTGAACTTGCGCGGTGGCGGCGGTGTGGGCAGCCGTTTTGGTGGTGCTCAATTAAAAGCTGCTGCCAGACAAAGCTCTGCCAGCGCTCCGAGAAGAGGAGCTCAAGCTCGCTCTTTAACTCCGTTGCGTTCAGCGGCTAATCCGTCTCGTTCTTACTTTGGTCAAGGCGGTGCGGCACAAGCTCGTGCATCTCGTGATGCGTTGAGTAAAGCTAACGCAGCAGAAGCCTTACGCGACGCTATGTTTGCCCCGGTGAAAAACGAACGTGTGGGCGGACTGGCCGATGGTTTCTTTGCTTCGGGCGGTGGTCCGGGCAAAATTGACCGCAACATGAACTTCAAAGGTATGGAGCCGTGGTGGTGGGACATGATGAAACAACAAGAAATGGAGAGATGGAAATGGAACTATTTCTTGTGGAGAAAAGGCTTAGTAGAGCCGCTCATCGCCGCGTTAGCTCAAGTATTGGCTAAAATCGGTACGAACCTTACTTGCTGTATCGTAATGGGTAACTCCGATTGTGATGCAGATACTTTTGTCGGTTCCAATGGAACGGGTAGTAAAGCTCCTGAATGTTGCGGAGTCAACGAAGAAAGATTCCGTGCTCAATTCCCCGCAATTTCTGCACTGTATCCAGACGATTTTAAAGCCGCTTGTGATGCTGCACGTAAAGGTGATAAAGGGAAACAAGATTGTCCTAGCGGTTGGAAAGCCGGTCATAATTATGGCACCAAGATGAACGGTTTCCAAACCCGTTGGAAATGTTTGGGTGGTGTTGTGCATGGCTCTGGAGCTACGGAACTGCGTGACCGCTATAACTGCGAAGCTATCAATACTACGCAGAACTTTGAATTACAAGCCACCGGTCAAGCAGCTAAATGGAAAAACCATTACCACGTGGTGGTAGTAGATAATTATGTGCCGTTCCCGGTAGGAGATGATAAATCTCACTATCTGTGCACCAGCATGGAAATGCCGGGTGCCAACTCACAGAATCGTATCGCTCTGCAAAACGTGAATGGCCATTCCGAAGATCACAATGCCGGAAGACATACCAGTAGCGGACAAAAATATACGTATAAGGATAAAGACGGCAAAACCGTTGATGCTCATACTACTGACATCGTGCGCGACAACATCAACGATGGTTGTGTAATCTATGTGGCCAAAGGCGATAATTTCAGATGGCCGACGTTCAAATCTGAAACGATTGGACTGTTAAATGAAATGATTCCCGAAGACGCGGGTATTTCCGGTGAGGAAGCCTTTGCCCAATTGCGTTTACGTTTCATTGAAGGCTATGCCATGAAACAAACCTTGGCAAGAAAATGGGAAAAAGCTAAAGGAAAACGTGTTCGCTCTAAGAGTGGCGGTACGCATCGCACGAATGTATACAAAAAAGTCAGCGATGGTATGATTGACCAGTCCATCCTGCCTGTATCGTATGCGGACTTTGAAAGTTTCTACGTCTTGCACCGCAGCAGCGCTAAACCGAGCGAGTCTCAAGCTCCTTATAGTGATCAGAAAAAACGCAAGTTTGCTGATACATATCAAGGAGTGGACAACTCTACTCGTACGTCTTTAGCAGATGACGGTAAAGCAACTGCTATTCGCTCTGAGCAATGTGAGTTCAATAGCTTCCGTATTACGGCTAGAGAAATTGAGTATGTGGAGAAAGAGGGAACCGGAGAAAGCCAGTTGAGCATTGCTGCCAACCTGACCTTTGATCCGTTGCGCTATCCTAAACGGGAAGATTTGGTGGTGACGTTGACCATCAAAGGCGCTGACGGCAAGACCGTCATTGATAACCACACGCTCACGGATGCGGAGAAACTCACTTGGCAAGATGGTAATAGTTTTATTAAGTTAGAAAATGAGAAACCGGTGCGTGATTATTTCAAAAATATTCCGGCCGGAGAGAAGAGATCTATCACGGCTTACTGGACGGCTACCGATCCTAAGACAAAGAAAGAGTCTAAAGATCAGACGTCGTATGGTTCTGAAAAGCCGATGATCCCGATAAAAACGAAGTCGCCTTGCGAGGAAGGACAGACTCTTTGGGAAGGCGAAGTGGACAAGGATGGTTGTCCCTTGTACAAAAAATGCGTTGATAACAAGTGGAGTACGGAGAAAGCAAAAGATCCGAACTGCCCTAATAACATCAAGAAATGTACTCCGGGAGACACTAAAACCATTCCGAGTGCTGTTGAAGGGTGTGATGCGACCATCACCTGTGACGAACATGGTGAATGGGGCGGTAGCGTGACCGTGGACCCCGAATGTCTATCCAACAAGATCAAAAACAAAATCAAAGGTGGGGCTAAGCAGTCATGTACGGAAGATGTGACCGTTACCAGCGGAGAATGTGTGTATGTGATTCCCTGCGAAAATGGTCAATATAATCCCGAAGCGGCCAACTTGACAAATCCGGAATGTTTGAATAGCTTTAGCTCAGACATTGGTTTGTACTCTTTAGCAGGGCACATCATGGAAGTGCCTACAGTGTTGGAGAATCATGCTAAGAGTGCAGATGCAGGCTTTACTTTTGCCCCTGCACAAGGACCTATGTACTATACTCAGCAGCCTAAGCATGATCAGGATGCCACCGCACTGAGCGGTAGAGCGGTTGACAACAGAAGCTCTGATAGCGCCAGAGAGTTTGTCAATGAGGTGTTATCAGAAGTGAATGATCGGTTGAAATCGCAGAAAGCGGGATACGCCTTCGTGACATTGAAAGCAGGTGAGGCTCCTAGAATTCCGCAGTTTGTGGATGCTATGCTCCTTGCGAAGAACACACTAGGTCGAACGAGTGTTCCCAAAGCTGCTGTGTGTACGATGGCTCGCGGGGTTGGGTTGTCTTCTTACGATCCGGTCAAAGTCAAACAGGATCTAAGCAATGAATTCGGCTCTTTCGCTATCTACACCGGTCTGTCTTCTGCCTATGTGCCGCGCCAAGATGTTGAAGAAATAGTGGACGGCGTAAAACAGACCAGAACTAACCAGCGGTTTGACACAGCACCTTATCAGGCCAATAGTTATATGAAGAGAGGGCTTCAAGGTATAACTAAGAGTGGTGTCCAAAGCCCTGTTCCTGATGATAAGGGTATAGAAGGCGCGATGGTGAATGGAAGATTCCCCTTAGCGGCATTACTGGAGGACGTGCAGTTTAGTAATGACTTAAAGAATCCCTTGAAAGGCCATTGGTGGGATGATATGTCTAAACCAGAAGTTTCTCAGAAAGTATATGATGAATATGATAACAAGATCGGAAGCATATTATTCCATGATACTGGCCGATGTAATTTATACGGAAGCCAAGAAATGAGTATTCAAGATGCCTTGAATTATATCGGCAAAGTGCTTGAGTTAGGCTTGGATTATAAACCGCTCTCCAAGAAGGACTCGAAGCCTGGAAAGACAAAAGTGCATAGTACTACTGGGCACGGAGGCAAGAACGGTTAACAAAGCGCTCAGATAACAAATACCAATAAGCGTATTTATCCCGCCCCGGTAGAAATACCGGGGCGGCTTTTTGTGTTTTGGCTCCTCTGAGTGTTCTGTCGGCAATCTCCTGCTTATCCTTTTTTCCCGTTCGTTCCTTCCGTCAATTATTGCTACAATATACATATGTCTATTAGGAAAAATACCCTATTTGTCTTGTTTAGCGCTCTGCTGTGGGCCGCCGCCGTGCCCGCGTGGGCATTTTTCCCGTTTGACTTCGGTAAAAAAGAAATCAAAACCGACTATTCCCAAACCGTTTGGGACCGTATTATGTTAGATCAGTCCGTTTCCGATATGCGGCGCGGGATGGGGGAAATGTCTTTGGCCAGTTATCAGGCGGCGGCTAATTCATTTGCCAAAGCAATTATTAAAAACCCAAACGATGCGCTGCCGCATTTCTTGTACGGTGCTTCTTTGTATTGGAGCGGAAAGGTGGATGATGCTATGAGCGAGTACCGCGAGGGCTTGCGCTTAGAGCCGCGCGATGCCATGGGGTATCAGCTGATGGGTATTGCCTGGGGGTGGAAAGGGGATATTGCTCAAGCTCAGGAAAATTTCTTAAAAGCCACCCAATTAAACCCGCTTAAAGCAGACAGCCACATGAATTTGGGTTCTACCTATGCCGCTCAGCATGAGTGGGAAAAGGCATTGGATGAGTATCGCCGCGCCGTGGAACTGATGCCGCGTGAGCCTTTGTATCATTATCAGTTGGGCACTTTGTATGACTTTATGGGCAGAGACAGCCAGGCCGAAGAATCTTATCACAAGGCCTTGAAGTATTTTTCCCGTTATGAAGATGCACAGCTGGCACTGGCGGCTCTGTACGAAAAACAAGACCACACCGAAGAAGCGTTGAAGTATTACAAAAAAGCAGTGAAAACCAAACCCGGAGATTTTGTGGCACGCCTGCGATACGGTTATTTGCTCACGCGTCTGGGGCGACGCGAAGAAGCGCGGGCCGTATTAGAGGAGGCATTTTCTATTGCTCCATTTAAGTCAGACGGGCTGGCTCTTAATGCCGTGTACCGCGCTAGCGGACAGAACGCCGACGATTTCCAAAAACAAATTGATCAGTTTAAGCAGAATTTGCTCAAAGTGCCGGCCGGAAAAGATATTAATGTGCAAGTAAATTTGGATTATCAGCCGTTAGCTACCCCCGCCGCTTCCGGCGATAAAAACAGTAAATTTGCAGAGGCCTATCAAAGTTTGCGTGCCTCCTCCGCTGTGGCAGACGGTGCAACCCCCATGTCTTTCCAGCGCAGTTTTGTATTAAACGCCACCGATGAAAACACCCGCGCCTCGCAAGTGGAAAATTTTACGCAAGAGCTTACCCGCGCGGCCACCATGGGGGGAGATAAATATCAAGTAAGTATGACCTTGCAAGGGCGCACGATGGATTATACGTCCCCGTCTGCTTTGACCCAAAACCGCACGGTGGCCCCCAAAGCGGTGTATGACCCGCGCATTGTGGGAAATGATATGGGACTATGGGTCATGGGCAAAACATGGATACGGTATGTGGAAGATATTGCGGCTGACTTGCAGGAAGAAAAAATGAACGGCGCGGAATATTCCATTTTACAGGGACTGGCGGCCCTGCTTGCCGGACAAGCCGGAGCGGCACGGGATATTTTTGCCGAGGCGGCCTCGCAAAATTCGAAGGATGTTTTGCCCTTATTAGGCCTAGGTACGGCGGCGGTTATTGCGGCAGACGACGAGCAAGCCGCGGCGTATTACCGGCAAGTGCTCTCTTTGCAACCTCATCATAAAGTGGCCACGCGCAATCTGAAAATTTTGGAGAATCAATGAAAAAATACGGGCAACATTTTTTAGTAAATGCGCGTATTATTGACGGTATTATTCAAGCAGTACCGGCAGGGGTGGCAGATGTGCTGGAAATCGGGCCGGGGCGAGGAGCTTTGACCGAGAAACTGCTTGAAAAGAATTTCCCTTGTTTTACGGCGGTGGAAATTGACCCCGAAATGGAAAGCTATCTGCAAGCACATTTTCCGCAACTCGCAGGCCGATTGGTGCGGGCGGATTTTATGCGTTTTGATTTGCAACAATTGCCTGCGCGGCCCACTTGGGTGGTGAGTAATTTGCCCTACATAGATGCGGCGGATATTTTGGACAAAGTGCTATCTTGGGAGCATTTTGCGGGAGCTGTTTTTATGTTTCAGAAGGAACAGGCAGACCGCATTTTGGCACGTGCCGGCCAAACAGGGTACGGCCCCTTATCTATTTTGACTCAAGTGCGCAGTAAGCCTGCTTTACTGCTCAAGGTGGGAAAGGCTTGTTTTAATCCGCCTCCGAAGGTAGAAAGCGCAGTACTGACTTTTGAAAAAACAGATTGGCAAGTACCTCCGCAGCAATATGCACGCTTTGCTCGCTTGATAAAAGCGGCCTTTCAACACCGGCGTAAAACTTTATTTAATTCCTTGTCTTTGTGTGGGTATGATAAAGAGAAAGTGCAAGGTGCTTTGACGCAAAGCCAACTACCCGCCACTGTGCGCGCTCAAGACGTGCCGCTGGAACATTTTTTATCTCTGTTTACTTTTCTAAAGTAACCAGTCCTGCTTTAATTTCGAAAATCTGTTGGAAAGGATCAAACGGTTTGACCTCAGATAAATTCAATTTTTGCGCGGCAACGTTCAAGAGAGTTTGTATCTCTTTTTCTTGCGGAGTATAGTAATGTCCGCTGTCCAGCATGGCTTCCAAGGGCACCAGTCCCACCAGTTCACATCCCGTAGCTTGCAATCCCATTTGAGTTGCGTATCGTTGACAGGTTTGATAAACCAAGTGTAATGGAGTTTGACGAAAATCTACAATGTTGCAGGATACTTGCGCCCGTTTGAAATTTTCCATGTACCATCCGATTGCTTTTACGCCGGGCAACCCACCGTTACTTTCGCGAATGCGGGCGGCTATTTTTTGCGCCGCTTGGACATCACGGGTGTTCAGATTGATATTAAACGCAATTAAAAAATTACGCGCTCCAATGATACAGGCTCCTGTTTTTTGTACATGTGCATTAATTTCTTGCGGGCCGAAATCAGGCGGTAAGGTGCGTAATTTTTTAGGTAAATTTTCGTATTGGCCGCTACGGATAAAAGCTAAATTTTTTCGTTCTTCTTGGCGGGCGGCCGCTTCATATAAATAAACCGGAATTTGTAATTCTTGGCCGACGCGGTGCGCCAATTGCCGGGCCAGTTGGGCCGTTTGTTTGAGCGAAATATCTTTGATGGGAATCAGCGGGCATACATCCACCGCGCCTATGCGCGGATGTGTTCCGTGTTGCATGCGCATGTCCAGTAGTTGTGTGGTTTTGTCAATAAATCCAAACAATGCTTCCAATAAAGCAGCAGGCTCTGCTACCAGCGTGTAAACGGTGCGATTGGCGGAGGGATTACTGTCTATATGTAACAGTTGCACGGCGCGACAGGTGCGCCAATACGCGGCCAGTGTTTGTAGCACGGCTGTATTTTTCCCTTCCGATATGTTTGGCACAGCTTCTATCAGCGGCATATTTGTATTATATACAAATTGAGCCGTAAAAAAATATGCTAAAAATAATAAGTTATGCTATAATAAATATAGATATCTATTAAGTTTAGATATCTGATATCAAAAAAGGAAGTAAAAAGTAAAATGGCAAATGGAAAAGTAAAATGGTTTAACGACCAAAAAGGTTATGGTTTCATCACGCCCGAAGATGGTTCTAAAGATCTCTTTGTGCACTATCAAGAAATTCAGGGCGATGGTTTCAAAACCTTGGCAGAAGGCCAGGAAGTAGAATTCGAAATCGTTGAATCCGAAAAAGGCCCGAAAGCCGTGAAAGTCGTTAAAAAATAAATTTTTATTTTTTAGACTTTTCAAGACCCGCTCCCCAGGGGCGGGTTTTTTAGTGGAGTAGAAAATGTCTGTCAGTAAAAAAGTGCCACCAGCTTCTATAAAAGAATTGTGGCTTTTGTCTTATCCTTTAATTATTACCATGGCTGCCCAAGTAATCATGCAGTTTGTGGACCGCATGTTTTTGTCTTGGTATAGTCACGAGGCTTTGGCCGCGTGCGTTCCGGCCGGCATTTTGGCTTTGACATTTGCCTCTTTATTTATGGGGCTGGCCAGTTACACAGGTGTTTTTATTTCTCAATATCAGGCACGCAAAAAATTTGCTTCCGTAAGCGTTTCTTTGTGGCAAGGTATTTTGTTAGCGGGGTTATCTGCCATTGTGTTGGCGGCATTAACTCCGGTGGGAAATTGGTTAATCCGTGGGTTTAAGCACGGGGCGATGATAACCCCATTAGAAATTACCTATTTTTCGATTTTGAATTTATTTGGCGGATTTGCTGTGGTGAACAATGCACTGGCCAGTTTTTTCAGCGGACGAGGGAAAACAAAAATCTCGATGTGGGTCACTTTAAGTGGAAATCTATTGAATATTTTGTTGGACTATGTACTGATTTTTGGCAAATTTGGCTTTCCGGCTATGGGAGTGGGCGGAGCAGCCTGGGCGACGGTATGGAGCTGTGTATTTATGACGCTGTTGTTTGGAGTATTAATTTTCGCGGGCCGGACGGGCAAAACTTATAAGCTGGGCAAATTGGCCGGATTTTATAAACCGGTTTTTTCCAGACTTTTGCGTTACGGGGTGCCCAACGGCTTTGGTTTTTTAATGGATGTGATGTCTTTTACCTTATTTACGTTTATGATTGGAAATATCGATGTGATTTCTCTGCAGGCCAGTAATATTATTATGTCTTTACAACCGGTGGTATTTATGGTTATTTTAGGATTAGGAATCGGAATTCAAATTTTGGTGAGTAAATATCAAGGATTAAATAAACCGGAATTAAGCATACAGGTTGTGAAAAATGCCTGCAAAATCGGCTATAGTTACGCCGCAACCGTAGGATTGTTATTTTTCTGTTTTTCCTCTTTCTTTGTAGGGCTTTTTATTACGCCGCAATCTTCCAATGCCGCAGAGATTGTGGCCAAAGCATTACCGCTGATGAAACTAATCAGCGCGTTTGTGCTCATGGATGCTACCTATTTGATTTTCGCAGAGGCTTTGCGCGGAGCCGGAGATACGCGCTTTTATATGCTGGTGATGCTGACGTGTGCATGGGGGTTGTTAATCCCCGGGACATGGGTGCTGGTGTACGTGTGGCACAGTAGTGTATTTGCGGTGTGGAGTTGGCTTACTTTCTATGCGGGACTCACGGCAATACTCATGCTGGCACGTTTCCTGCAAGGCAAGTGGAAACATATTCGTATTACCGGCCAATAGAATTAATTGTCTTAATTAAATTATAAAAAATCCTTTTCAGGGGCGTGCTATTTATGCTAAAATAATCAGGAAGGCGTTTTTGCCCCTACTTTTTTAGAGGAAGAAATATGAAAGAAAAAATACATCCGAAATATGATTTTGTTGAAGCGGTCTGCGCGTGCGGCAACAAATTTATGACGCGTTCTACCGTCAAAACCTTAAAATTAGATATTTGCGCAGCCTGCCACCCGTTTTTTACCGGTAAGCAGAAATTGTTAGATACGGAAGGTATGGTAGAGAAATTTAATAAACGCTTTGCTTCTACGTCCGGCAAAACCGTAACTCGCAAGCCGAAAACGGAAGTCAAAGCAAAAGCCAAATTAGCTAACAAGGCTGTCATGAAAAAAGCCGCTGCTGCTAAAAAAGCCCCCAAGGCTGTAGCTCCGGCGAAAAAAGCCCCAAAAGCTGAAAAAGCTGCTAAATAGCAACGAAATTTGAAAAAACAGACTCTCATTTCGGGGGTCTGTTTTTTTATTACAGTCCACGAGGATAATATATGGATACCGCTAAGTATTTAGAAGAATATAACACATTGGAAAAAGAGCTGATGAGCGGCAATTTATCACCTAAAGAACTCATGGAAAAATCCAAACGCCATGCATTCTTAAAACCCATTGTTGAAAAAGAAAATGAAATCAATACGGTACTTTCCAGCATAGAAGGAGACCGCGAAATTATCAAAGACGGGTCCGATAAAGAAATGGCCGCGCTGGCTGCAGAAGAATTGGCCGAACTGGAAGCTAAATTGCCGGTTTTGCAACAAGAATTGCGCGTTCTTGTTATTCCGCCAGACCCTAATGACAGCAAAAGTATTTATTTAGAAATCCGTCCCGGTGCGGGAGGTGAGGAATCGGCTTTGTTTGCCGCGGAATTATTGCGCGTGTATCAACATTTTGCCGATGCCAAGGGTTGGAAAACCGAGCTGCTGGAATATACCCCGACCGGTTTGAAAGGATGTAAATACGTCAGCATGTTTATCAAGGGGGAAGGGGCCTACTCGTGGCTACGTGATGAAGCCGGCACACACCGTGTACAACGCGTGCCCGATACGGAAACCTCCGGCCGCGTGCATACCTCTACCGTAACGGTAGCCATTATGCCGGAAGCGGAAGATATTGATATTGAAATTAAGCCGGAAGATTTGGAACTGGAGACCTGCCGCAGTGGCGGAGCGGGCGGACAGAACGTTAACAAAGTAGAAACCGCGGTGCGTATTATCCACAAACCTACCGGAGTGGTGGTTTCGTGTCGTGAGGAGCGCAGCCAAGGCAAAAACCGCGAGAAAGCGATGGCTATGCTCAAGGCCAAACTCTATCAGATAGAAGAAGAAAAGCGTAATAAAGAAATTTACGACGCGCGCAAAAGCCAAGTGGGCACCGGTGACCGCAGTGAAAAAATACGCACCTATAACTTTCCGCAAAGCCGCGTGACCGATCACCGCGTTGATAAAAACTACCATAATTTGGCTGAAATTATGGAAGGAAATATTACTGAAATTTTGGAAGATTTGCGCAAGTTGCGTGTAGAAGAAAAATTGAAAAATTTACAATTATAGTATTGTACAATGTGTGTATGAAGCAAATCCCCAACGTGCACGAATTAAAAAATATTTTGGTCTGCCGCGGCGAAGGATCCCTCGGGGATGCTATTGTGTCTTCGTGTTGTTACCGGGAAATTAAAAAGGCCAATCCGCACATTAAAATTACGGTAGCGTGTTTTGGCCCGTCCTATCCTTATTTTCAATATAATGCTTACGTAGATGAAGTGATTAAACTGCCGGTGCGCACCTTAATACGTCCCAATCAACGATGGATCTCTTTAATAGGGGCCGCTCTTAAATTACGTCGGAAACATTTTGATTTAGTATTAGATAGTTCGCGTAAAAAGTTTTGGAATTGGCGCCTGTTCAAATGGATTACAGGGGGGGATAAAGTGCTGGATTGTTTTACCAGTCCCGTGCAACCTTTTGGTGCCTTTGCCGAACACGCCAGCCAGCACGAGCAAGCCATCCTAAAATTACTTGGAATTGAGCATCCGGATGCCTCCTATGATTTGCCTGTTCCGCCGCAGACTCAATCTCAGGTAGATAGTTGGCTAACCGGTACTCATATTCAATCGTATATTTTGCTTAATCCGTCCGGTTCCATATCGGCGCGGCGTTTTTCCAAAGAAACTTTACATACCTTGGTAAAATCGTTAACAGAGTTAAACCGCCCTTTTGTAGTGCCGACTGTACCCGCCCAGCGGGCAATGTGGGTGGAAATTTTTGCTGATTTGCCACAAGTGCACGTCAAGCAAACAGCGGATATTTTTGAATTATTCGAGCTGGTACGGCGGGCAGAATTGGTAGTTACGCCCGATACTTCCGTTGTGCATTTGGCGGCAGGATATCATCGCCCTACGCTGGGGGTTTACAATCGTTTCTCCAAATATAATGCCCCTCTCAACCCCAAAGCCGTGATTGTGCGTACCGCTCCCGAAACGGTGAATAAGTTTTCGTTGGAACAATTACAGCAAGCTGTGGAGCAAGTGAAAAAAATGTTATGAGCCATACCCGCGCTGCCTTACTACAAAGAGCTATTTCTCAACTGACACAAGCCGGCACACCGCAACCACAGGCGGAAGCAGAATTTTTATTGGCGGCGGCTCAGCATACCACACGTACACGCGTATTGGCTTTTAGCCAGCAAGAAGTTACTGCTACAGAAGCCGAAACATTTTGGCATTTTATTGAACAGAAGGAAAAGGGGGTTCCGGTTGCTTATATTACGGGAGAAGCTGATTTTGGCGGTTTGTTATTGCGTAGCGACCCGCGTGCCTTAGCCCCCAGACCGGAAACGGAAGAATTGGCTCAGTATTGTGCCGGTTTATTTGAAAAGGGGGCAGACCCCGCCATTTTGGATTTGTGTACGGGCAGTGGTTGCATTGCTTTATATTTAGCGGCTAAATTACCGCAGGCACAAGTAACGGGGGTAGATCTGTCCGCAGAAGCCTTGCAACTGGCATCGGAAAATGCCCGTTTGACTAAGTTGCAAGAAAGAGTAATCTGGTTACAAAGTGATTTGTTTGAACAGGTCAGCGGACGTTTTGATTTAATTGTTTCCAATCCGCCGTATATTGCCAGCGACGAAATTGCGCAATTATCCGCCGAAGTTAAGCAGGAACCGCGGATGGCCTTAGACGGTGGAGAGGATGGATTGGATATGATCCGGCGAATAATCAGTTTAGCGCCCGATTATCTAAATGCACGCGGTACATTAGCTTTGGAAATCGGCGCCGGACAGGCAGATAAGGTATGTGCTTTATTTGACGGTAAACGTTGGGATGGTGGTGTGAAAAAAGATTTTGCAGGTATCGAGCGTTTTGTATTTGCGCGACTTAGATAATAGGAGAAAACTATGGATCGATTTTTAGTAGAAGGCGGAACAAAATTAATGGGAACAGTACAAATTAGCGGATCTAAAAATGCGTGTTTGCCTATTTTGATGGCTTCGTTACTTACCGATGATCCTTTTGTGCTACACCGCGTTCCGAACCTGCGTGATGTGCGCACGACTCTTAAAATTTTAACAGCGCTTGGCAAAAGTGTATCTTATGAAAAAGGCACGGTAACGATTACAGCTAGTGGGCCTTTGAAAAATACCCTCCCTTATGAGTTGGTCAAGCAAATGCGGGCCAGTTTTTGGGTGGCGGGGCCCTTGCTGGCACGATTCAAAGCGGCCGAAATTCCTTTGCCGGGCGGTTGTGCCTTGGGGGCTCGACCGGTAGATATTCACTTGAAAGGATTTGAAAAATTAGGAGCGCACTGTACTACCGAACGCGGAAATGTGGTGCTGTCTGCTAAAGAATTGCATCCGGCACATATTACTTTGCGTTTTCCCAGTGTGGGGGCTACGCAAAATTTGATGATGTGTGCGGCCTTGCTACCTGGCGAAACGATATTAGAAAACGTAGCCAAAGAACCGGAAATTGAAGACTTGGCGAGTGTGTTGCGTAAAATGGGAGCCAGCGTTGACAATGACGGTAAAGGGAGGCTGGTTATTGGCGGACAGGCCGTGTTGCACGGAACAGAACACACGGTTGTGGCAGATCGTATTGAAAGCGGCAGTTACATGCTGGCTGCGGCCGCTACGCGAGGAGACGTGCGAGTAGAAGGATGTGTGCCCGAACACAATGCTATGCTGCTAGATTGTATGCAGGAAGCGGGTATTCCCTTGGAAATTGGACCGAATTTTGTGCATGTCAAACCGTATGATACGCCATTAAAACCGCTGCGTATTAAAACGGCCCCTTATCCAGGGTTTGCTACGGATTTGCAAGCCCCGTGGGTGGCTTTGATGACGTTAGCAGACGGAACTGCTGAAGTAGATGAAGATATTTTTGAAAACCGTTTTATGCACGCACCCGAACTTAATCGTATGGGAGCACAAATTCTAACGGAAAAAAGTATTGCCCGTATTACCGGTGTGAAACAATTGTCCGGGGCAAGGGTGATGTCTTCGGATTTGCGCGGCGGTTTTGCCCTGTTAATAGCGGGATTATGTGCACAAGGCACGACTGAAATTGAACGCGTATATCATATTGACCGTGGCTACGAAAATCCGGAAGGTAAACTAAACGCTTTGGGAGCTCGTGTGAAACGGTACAACCCGGATAAAGATGACTTTTAACACTTTTTTTACAGACTTGTTCAACCGGATCGGGCCCGTTTATGGTGCGGGCCCGACCGCTTTTAAGCGTTTGCTGGAGCGTTTGGGAAATCCGCAAGAGCGTTATTCAATTATTCATGTGGCGGGCACCAACGGCAAAGGAAGTGTCTGCTATGCAACTGCACAAGTATTGCATTCTGCAGGGTACCGGACGGGTTTATTTATTTCTCCTCACTTACATAGCCCTACCGAGCGTATTCAAATCAATGGTCGGTGTATTTCTAAAAAAACTCTTATGAAACTTTGCCAACAAGTATTGGCGGCGGAAGAAGAAAAATTGAATTTTTTTGAAATTTTAACGGCGGTGGCTTTTCTGTATTTTGCCGAGCAGAAAGCCGTTTATGTGGTGTTGGAAACCGGATTAGGCGGGCGAAAAGATCCAACCAATATATGTCGGCCGGTAGTATGTGTGATTACTTCCATTGGACTGGATCATTGTGCTGTACTGGGAAATTCATTGGCACAAATCGCCCGTGAAAAAGCAGGCATTATCAAACGAAAAGTCCCCGTTTTTTGTTCGGTGCTTCCCGTACAAGCTGCGTTAGAAATTAGGCAAGCGGCTCAAAGAAAACAGGCCCCGTTGTCTGTCGTGCGTGTTGGGCAACCTTTTCGCTTGAAAGATATTTGTTGGCAGAAAGGACAGCTACGTTTGCAAAAGCAAAAACAATTTTGGAAATGGAACGTACTGGGAGAAAAGCAAATCCAAAATGCTTGTTTGATTTATCAGGTGAGCCGTTTTTTAGGCATACCGGAATCAGCCATCAAAAAAGGGTTTGCCCAAGTGCAAGTGCCCTGCCGATTTGAAATGATAAAAATTGGGAAAAAGCGCGTGATTTTAGACGGGGCGCATAATCCGCAAGCAGTAGAAAAATTACTTGCTTTTTGGCAAAAAAGTCCCTTTCAACAATCCGCCGCATTGGTGTGCGGGTTTATGAAAGATAAAGATTATCAGCGTATGTTAGCACAACTGGTTCCACATTTTCAAACCGTATACGTAACCGAACTTAATCACCCGCGTGCGGTGGCCGCGGCTCAATTAAAACAATTGTGCCCGGCACGGACGTCCGTGTATGCTTTCTCATCTTCTACGCAAGCAATAAAAGCGGCACTTTCTACGCATACCAATATCTTAGTGACGGGGTCTTTTTACGTGGTGGCAAACTTGCAACGGGCACTGCAGAAACACGTTTCGCACGCGCGCGCCGCGCGTAAGGATTGACAGACGGCTCAGATTGTGATTAAATTTAATATATCCTTTTTTGGGCGGAGCGTATAATGGACAATACTCAGTGGGACGGGCAAAGCGATATTACCCGTTTTTTAGAAAAATTTAATCAACCGGCCGACTCGGCAGATTTTGCATTTCCTACTCCCATGCAAGAAGTGAAAGAACCTTCTTCTGCCGTACAGGAAAAATACAACCAATCTTTTGCAAAATTAGAAGAGAAAATTCAGGAATTGGAAGAGAAATTTGCCGCTTCTACCGCTCAGAATGAAGCAGTGATGCAAGAGTTGGCCCGTACCCGTCAGGTTGTTGAAAATCAACAAAGCAGAGAAGCATTTTTCTCTAACATCGCTTCCACCATTGCCAACTTAAAACAAAGTGTCGAAAATTTATCCCACGTACGTCCGACGACACCTGTGTATAATACGCCAGCTATTACGCGGACGTTTGATGCGCCTGCTACTGAAAATTACGCGGCATCTGCCTATCATCAGTTCGAAAATTATCGGGCCGGCCAGCAAGCTAAATTACAAGCTATGGCAAGTGAAAATGATCAGGCTTTAGCTTCGTTGCAAAATGCGTGGCAACAGGAACGAGATGCCAGTTCGCAGGCGTTGGCGGCCGCACAGGCAGAATCTGTGGAGAAGGCACGTATCATTTCCAGTCTGCAACAAAAAGCCTCTCAATTAAAAGCAGTAAACACGGCCTTGGACCGTGAAATTAAACGGACACAACAAGAGCGAACGGATGCACTACGCAAATCAGCTGATCAGGCAAAAGAAATTTTGCTATTAAGAGATGCTTTGACCGCTGCAGAGGAGCGTTTCCGGTCTTTTGATTTTAAGGGACGTATCATTTCCGTAAAACGTCAATACGAGCAAAAAGTAAGTAAGTTGGAAACACAATTGCATGAGATGTCTACCACCTGTATGAAACAGGTAGAAGAAATCGAATCGCTCAAAACGGAAAATTTGAAATTGCAACAATTAGCGGAAGAAAGAGAACAATTAGCTGCCTTGTACGAGGCGAAAACGCGGGAATTGGAAACGTTGCAAGTACAACTGCGTGCCGAGGCCGCTGAGAAAGAAAAAGCGGATCAAAAACGCTTGGCTGCTTTTACCCAACGTATGCAACGCTTGCAAGAGGAACATGAGACGTTGGCACAGCGTTTAACCAATGCCCAACAAGCCTTAAAATTAGTAAGCGATGAAAAACAAACGCTGGAGCAAAATTTCAAGACCTTATTACAGAAAATAGAGAAGAACGACGAAGTAATTAGCGGTTTGAAAGAGAAAATTGCGGTGTTGACGGAAGAAAACCGCGAATTGAAAAAAGGTCAAGCCTCCGCTGCTACTTCCCCTCGTCCGTCCGCGCCGGTGCGTCAGCCCGTGACGGTGCGTTCCCTGCCGGTACAAAAGGCGGCGACTACTACGGCCGCTTCAAAGCCAACAGTTCCTGCAGTGGAGAACGCTCCCGTAGAAATGCAAAACACATTACATGCCCAAGTGAAAACGGACGCTGATTTGCCGGAGATTAAAGTGGCAGATCCTATTCCTCAACCGGAAGTGGAATTGGAAGACGATTTCTTAGAGAAAACGGATAGTTTTATCGGCCGGATGAAGTGGTCTATTTTCCGGGAAGATAAATAATATATACACTCACATTGGGAATCTTGCGTATGAATCATTCTTTGCAAATAGCGGTGTTGTATGGAGGAAAATCTACCGAGCATGAAGTGTCTGTGCATAGTGCCGGTACGGTGTGCCGTACATTACAAGCAGACCCACGATATCACGTGCTTCACGTTTTTATTGATAAAGACGGTTATTGGTTTTTACAAACCGCTTGTTCCGAGCGTACCCCGCAAGATATAGCCATTACCCCGGTAGTATCTGCTAACGGCAGCTTATATATCCCTTCCCAAAACAAGTGGTTACGTCCGGAAGTGTTTTTTCCGGTATTGCACGGCGCGAATGGAGAAGACGGTACTTTGCAAGGACTTTTGGAATCGTTACAAGTGCCGTATGTAGGATGCGGCGTGTTGGCTTCTGCCATGGGCATGGATAAAGAAATTTCCAAGCAAGTAGCTCAAACTGTCGGTGTGCCGACGCTTCCCTATCAATGCTTAAACAAAGCGTGCGGATATGACCATTTAGCCTTGGAAAAATGGGCTCATGAGACCGGATATCCTATATTTGTCAAACCTGTTCGCTTGGGCTCTTCTATCGGAGTGAGTAAGGTAACGGCTGTTGAACAGTTGCACCAGGCCATTGAGCAGGCGTTTCGTTTTGATACGGATGTGTTGGTGGAAAAAGGATTAGACGCCCCACAGGAAGTGTTTTGCGGTTTGCTGGGGGAGGGAACTCGAGTCCGTTCTTCTGAATGTGGAGAGCTCAAATCATTAGCCAGTGAATTTTTTGATTATCAGGCCAAATACATCACGGTAGGAGGATGTGAAACCCGCGTGCCGGCGGTTTTGCCCGCACAAACAAGAGCGGCCATCCGTCGCGGAAGTGAATTGATTTTTCAGGGCTTGCGCGGAAGCGGACTGGCCAGAGCGGATTTCTTGGTAGATAAACAAGGAAAAGCCTGGTTCTCTGAGATGAATACGATGCCCGGTATGTCCGAAACCAGTTTATACCCGCAATTATTTGCAGCTACCGGTGTAGCCTATGTTGATATATTGACAGAGTTGATAGAACTCGCCTTGCAGGTTTATCAGCGCAAAAATAGTTTGTTTATGGAGCATATAGCATGATAACCGCAGTATGGAAGCGTTTTGTAGCTTTGCCGATATGGCTTAAAATTATTTGGATTCTGTGTGTGTGCGGACTAATTATGAACACGATCGCACTGTCACGGGATATGCATAACGGAGCAGTTCTGTTGCGTTTGCATTTGGGATTTTTTGTGTTGTATGCCGGACAAGTGGTATTTATTTTGCTAGGTGAGAGACTGGTGTGGATGCTATCGCTTTTACAAGCCTTTTTAGCTTTTATTAGTAATTTAGATTTTACTTTTGTACCTATTGTACGGGCGGTGGGCGCATTTGTGTATGCGTTGCACGGCTCTTTTACCGTGCAGGAATTGGAAGTGTACAAATACGTATTTGTGTCGGCTTGTTTTAGTTTGGAAATATTGAAGACGGTGTTTATATTCTTGCTGATTCCCGCTAAGTCTCGCTGAGTATTTCCAATAGTAGCACATTCTGTTTGAAAGTTTCTCGTCCGTATTTGTGGCTTGTTATAAACGGCTTGCACAAAAATCAGATTTTAGTCATAATATAAACAGGAGTTCTATATTAGAAGAGGTTTTATGAAAAAACTAATGTTATTATGCTGTGTAGTAAGTATGTTACTGAGTGCCTGTGTCAAACCGGAGGATGAGTCTTCCTCTAAGTTTAATCGTCAGGCCAATATTGAGAAATATATGAAAAAAGCGAAAACGCTTTCCCAAATGGATCAAGAACGCCAAAAACCGTTAGATATCGTAGCTCCGCTTGATGTTTCTCATTTGACCAAAAACACACAAACAGTAGATCTTGATTTTTTGACAGAGTCCTTTGAGCGGAACCGACAATCTTTGCAAAATCGTTTGCAGGAAAAATACACCCAACGCAACGGTACTCGTTTAGAGCAATTGGCCGACCAATATAGAAATCAAATCCGACAAGCCATCCAAGATGCTTCTTCACCGGCGGAACTGGAGGAAAAAGTAAATCAGGCATTGGCCGATCAGGAAAAATCTGTTAAAGAGTTGATGGACCAAACAGACACCGCAAACCGCTTAAAACCCGATCAACAATCCTTGGACCGCGCGGCTCAACGTCTGCAGCATCGTTGTGAAGATTTCGCTAACCGAATGGAATTGTACTATGGACCTGAAACAGCTGCGGCAGTTCGGCCCGTGTTGGACAAAGCGATAGAAGATTTTGAATATGCTATGGCTAGTGCCGCTAACGAAAAAGAACTCAATGATAAGTTGGCTCAAATTTTATTGTTCACAAGACAGCAAATCCAACAGGTGACAGAAGAAACAGCGGATCCCGCAGGTATCACCTCTGAAGATGAGATTACTGCTCTGCGTTCTGAAATGATTACCACTCATCAACAATTGGAAAACCGTATTGAATATCTGTATGGAAAAGAGGCTGTGCTACAAGCGCGCAAACCTTTTAACCGCTTACTGGAAGACGCGGGAAATACTTTGCGCGAAAATATGCGTTTAAGTCAGAAGAAAAACACATTGGAACGTTTTAACGCACATTACAAAGACAGTCTTCTGGACTTACAAGAGCAGTGGAATAAAGAATTGGCTCAAATGGCCAAATCGGAAGGGGCTTAGTTTTTTAGATAGGAGCCATATGTCAAGGGACCGATTTGTACTTTATACATTATTGGGATTTGTATTAGTAGCCGTTATCGGGATGGCCTTTATTGTTTCTTTGCAAAAACACCAAGCTGCGGTGCCACAAAGCGTATCCTCACGGCCAGAAAACACACGCTCCGCTCCCGCAAAGCCGGATTATGATTTTACTACGCTGTTACCTGAGGACACCGCCTCTGCTATAGCGGCAAGACCGCAACAAAAAAAAGATACTGCACCCTTGACACAACCTGTGGCTCAATATACTCAGCCCACCGGCAGGCCCGTTACCTTGCGCGTGGAACCAATACGTGTTGAGAAGATACCTGTAAGGACGTCTGCTCAGTTACCTACTTTGGGTTCTTCCAATACGTCCGTTACTGCGTCAAATAGCTCAAAAAATTTATTGGCATCCAATACTCGGCCGACACGTTCTTATTCCGCTACCGGGCCGGAGAAAGCAACGATTCCCACTTCGTACTCCGGAAGTAAGTCTGCCAAAGATTCCTCAAAACCCAGCTCAGGGGAAGAAATTTTAGATGCTTATACTCCGTATCAAACCATCAGTCAACAAAGGGCTTTGAATCAAAAAATACAAGATATGCGTGATGGCGTGGACCGGGCTTTGCTGGAAGCGATGGCCCCAAAAGGTAAGCGGGAACAAAATTTGGAAAAATATATGCCTTCTAACGGCCAGGATAATGAAACAAACGCTTCTTCGGCTGGGGCAAATGCCGCCGCTACGTCTGAAGTCAGCCAGCAACTAGCCACTCAAGCACAGCAAGTGGTCGGCCAAATGCGCCGCAATTACGGGGATGCGGTGGCTGGACAGGCCAGTGAAATTATGAACGATTTCCAACAAGAAATGGCTTCTCTGTTAAATAGTCCGCTTCCTCAGGAAGAAAAAATGATTAAGGCGCAAGAATTAAACAATAAATACAATGAAAAATTACGTGATTTGAACGAGAGTGCCGGCAAGTCTAAGATGGAAGATCGACTGAAAAATGAAAATACAGAATATTTAAGTAAAATTACGCAGACCTATGGGGGCGAAGTGGCAAGTATTGTAAGTCCGATTTTAGATAAGTATGCTACGTTGCGTTTGGCTAATTGGACTACCCCGCAAAGTGAAGCTGAAGCCATAGCTAATGAAGCCGATTTGCAAGACAAGATGCATAAAGAGTTGGAAGACGTGTTAAATAAACGAGGTTACAAAGGAGATGTTACCTCCATGTTAGAGGGGCCGACTCGTGAGCAGATTTTAAAATCGGGGCCGGATAACACTCCTGTTTTCCGTCAAACGGAGGAAGGGCAGAAGGCTCGAGAAACGTCGTGGAAAAAAGAGGGGCAGGAAATTGTAGATACGTTTTCTCAGTTAGGGGATAAAGCAAAGCAGGATGCGCAGCAGTTGGTAAATGGTTTGCTAGAAGGCCGCAAAAAGTTATATCAACAGGCTCAAGAAGAAGGATGGACTAGAAAAAAATTAGCTCAAAAAGAAATGGAAATGGTAGATAAATTTAATCAACAATCAAAAAATCTATACAATACGACCGTTGCCGGCAATTATAATAAACAGTATGAAAAAAATTTTCAAAATATGCCGGAAGATGTTAAAAGACAAATGCGTCCGATTTGGGAGGAAGGAAATTTGAAATTGGCCGAACTGGATAATACATTAATGAAAGACGAAGACCGGAAAAAACAAAAAGAACAGATATTGCAGGAAATGGAAAAGAGAATGCAGAAAATCTTGCAGAATGCTGAGTAGATCTTCTTAAGCAAATACAAAACCGCCCACGTTGCTGGTGGGCGGTTTTGCTTTAGATGGATGTTATTCTTCGCGCATGTCTTTTAACTCTGTCAGCGGGAAATAGTGTTGTAAAATGGTTTGATAATCTTGTCCGGCTTCTGCACGGCCCGCAGAGCCCGTTTGGCAAAAGCCCACTCCATGTCCCCAGCCGCCTCCATAAAACACAAAGTTTTTAAGTTTGCGGCCTTCATAGTTGGGTACCACAATAAAATAACTGCTGCGTAACATACCCGGAGCTAAGTTGTTGCGGATTACGTTTTCTTTGCTTAAGGTAATGTTGCCTTTGGTGCCTTTGACTAATACTTGAGTAACATAACCGGAACGTCCGCGTTTTTGCGGGATAATGGCAGTAATACGACCAATATCTTTTTTCTGGCGTTGGATGAGCTGTCGCAAATCTGCTTCTTCTATCACACGTGCCCAGCGGTAGGCGGCGGGACTGACGTGTTTATTATAGCGGCTATACGCCTGATGTGGGTGTTGCAGTAAATCTTTGAATTGATAGGGTTGTAACGTGTCAAAATTAAAATCCTGATAGTCCGATACCGGATTGAGGTAAGCGGTGGGATACCAGCCGGCTTCTTGGGCGCTTTGCGTAAATCCGCCGCAGTTGGCAGAAAAGACGCCCTCTATAGGAGTATTTTGATAAAACAACACTTGCCCCATGGTGGATTCTACCGCGGCATTTCCGGTTTCGCTTTCGGCCCCGACTCCTCCGTACACTTGGCAGTTTTGGGTGTCGCACAAATCATAGCCGTAGGCTTTGTGTTTGCCTAAATGTTTCAACGCATACGTGCGGGCTAGCACCGCTTGCGCCCGTAAAGCATTCATAGGAAATCCGGCGGGCATTTCGGAAGACAATACGCCCATTAAATACTCTTCAATGTTAACGATATTAATCGGCAGTAGCGTATTATGTTTTTTGTCATGAATGATTTCCAGTTGGCCGCGGTACTCTTTGTCATCTACGCTGGCCCACGTCATACCGGCCCCACTCATCACTTTTTGAATTAAAATGGTGGCCCCTTGCATAGCATCGGCTGATTTAGGAGTAACGATAATCGCGCCTTGGAACGGATATCGTTTTCCGGTGGGAGAAAATAAAGCGGCTTTTCCATTCGTTAATTCAGCGCGCCATATTTCTTTTCCCTTGCCGATCACCAAAGTCTTACCGGTATTTTTGATAGTTACTGTAAAAGGATGAGAAGGGGAAAAAATCAGCTGAGTGCGCGGAGAAGGACGTCCACCCGCTGTAGTACCCAGTGCCACTCGCACTGTTTGCAAATTCCCTTCCAAAGAAATGACCGGCTTAACAAGCGTGTGTTTTTTTTGTTCTTTACGGCTTTCTAAATCTTTTTCTTTCTTGGTAATTTTAGGGCGTAATCGTTGCAAAGCGGTAATGTATAATTGATTCTTGGGGCTGGCCGCATGCAAAATGCGGTATTGGCGAAAGGCGTCGTTGTAATCTTTGTTTCGTTCTAAGCAAACGGCATAGCGAGCGCGTGCTTCGGCAAATTGATGGTCATAGTCAATAGCTTTTCCATAAGCGTCTGCAGCTTGTGCCCAATTTTTTTCTTTCTCGTAAATTTGCCCCAGTAAATAATTTGACAGAGAAAGATGATTCTCTCCGGTGGCGGCCCGTTGTAAATTATGTTTGGCCAGTTCGGTTTCGCCCATACCCAACTGTGCGCGGGCCACATGAATTAATAAAAATTCGGATTTTTCTCCGCCCCCATCAAGCAAGGAAAAAAATTTTTCTGCGTTTTCATATTGTCCGTCTGCTAAATAAGCCTCTGCCGTAAATTCTGTAATTTCCGGATCATGAGGATACAGCATATAAGCTGTACTGACAATATCCACCGCTTGTTTGGGATTACCTTGTTCCAAGGCAATAAAGGTGGCATTCAAAAAGGAATCTTTATTTTGCGTTTCTTTAGATAAATCAATATAGGCTTGCAAGGCCTGTTGGGGATGGCCTTCAAAATATAATTTAGCCGCAGCAGCCAGCTTTTCTTCGGTGGAGACGGCGTGGCAAAAGGACACCGGATACCCACCTAAAAGCACACTGCCCACCAGTAAAAGAGAAAATAGGAGTTTACGCATAATTTACTATAATTTATTATAGCAATATGACAAACTCCCTGCCCACTTGGCTTAAAGAAATGGTTGGCCGAAATAAAGCCGCTTTACGCACGCAAACTGCACTGCAAGCCCAACAAGGTTTAGATGCACAGGCATTGCATACAGTGTGTGTGGAGGCCAAATGTCCCAATCGGGGGGAATGTCTTAATTGCGGCGATGCCACATTTATGATTTTGGGTGGCTTTTGTACGCGCGGTTGTAAGTTTTGTGCGGTTTCCAAGCAAAAACCCTTGCCGCCGGATCCGCAAGAGCCGAACAAAATTGCCCACACCATTGAACAATGGCACATACGATATGCCGTTTTAACTTCCCCTACCAGAGATGACTTACCCGACGGCGGGGCCGAACACTATGCTAACGTGCTACGTGCCATAGCGGCTACCACGCCCGAGGTAAAAACAGAACCTTTAGTGCCGGATTTTCAAGGTAAAAAAGCCGATTTGAAAACCGTATTGGATGCTCAGCCAACGGTGCTGGCACACAATATAGAAACCGTGCCTGCTTTATACGCCGGCGTGCGCGTGGGAGCAGATTATAAACGTTCCTTAGATTTGCTGTCTTACAGTAAACAGTTGGCCCCGCATATTTTGACGAAGTCTGGTTTGATGTTGGGGCTTGGCGAAACGGAAACACAAGTGAAACAAACCTTGCAGGATTTGCGTAAAGTAGGTGTGGATTTGTTGACGATCGGGCAATATTTAGCCCCTTCCAAACACCATCACCCGGTATTGCGTTATGCCGAACCGGAGGAATATAAAAAATGGGAGGAATATGCGCTGTCTATTGGGTTTTTAGCGGCTGCTTGCGGACCGTTGGTGCGCAGTAGTTATCACGCTGGAGCCTTGTATCAGGCGGCGTGTTTACAAAAAGCGATTTATGAAAAAACAGTACATTAATCTAAGTATATTGGCTGTACTAGCCATGGGGCTAGCCGCTTGTGCAGGCAATCCACCGGATTGGTGGAATCCGTCTGGGATGTACGGTAATGCATCCGGCAAGCAATCGGTGTCTGAGAAAACAGCACACCCGACAGTTGTGCCTCAACAACAAGAAGAAGTTCCGGGAGAAGAAGATATTGCGCCGGCCGTAGATAATTATGAAGAAGAGAAATTAGCACCTTTATCCACTGCCCAAGAAGAACAAACCCCGGCTGTTTCTGATGATAAAGAGGAAGCAGAAGAACTTTCTCTGTCTAAACCTAGCTTGCTCAATTAGTTCCATTACACCTAAAAAAAGACCCCCCGATTATCCATCGGAGGGTCATTTCCTTTCGTTCATTTTTTCCTCTTTACACAGGTCCAGCGATTTATGCCGCTACTCTGTTCTGCACACCGAGCCGAATCAACTTATCAACCCGCCGCCAAAACCGCCGCTCACGCCCCAACTACTTCCTACCACTCTCTGGGCCAGCCCCGCCCGGCACTTGACGGCCTCTGCCGCCTTTACCGACCCGACACTACTTGAACGATGCCCCGCTTCCGCACCCGCGTCCTAACCAACGCCCAAATACAGAACCGACACACCCTTCCACGCCCTTCTTTTCACTTCTCTTTAGCGGCCTAAGTCCCGGCTACGCTACACCCTAGGCTGTACTGCTGTATACTTAGTATAAGCCAGTTATGAAAAATGTCAAGGGGTATTTTGAAAAATTTTTTACCGTCGGAGAAAATCAAAAATTCTTACAAATAGATACACTCAAAGGCATGGTATTGTTGGTTATGTCGGGATGGCCCCCGACCTATATAAGTGCCGTCGTCCCGGGGTTACGCTCGGTGTGACTACAAACAACAAAGCGGCTGAGATGCCCGACAAAAACACTCGGGAATGACAGATATGTGTTGTTTATTTTTTGGCCGTTTTGTCGTCGGTAAAATAAAAAAAGCTTGACATCGTTTTTTTTTTTTGTATCATTTAAAAAAATCACAAAGGAGGCTGTTTGTTGTAAATAAAATGAGGTCATCCTGAAAGGTTGTAGTTCAGGATCTCCACCTTATTTTAAAGAAAGCGGAGGAGATGCTGAGCAAAGACGACTCAGCATGACCTCTCAAATGAACAAAGGAGAAAAAGTATGAAAAAAGGTTTTACCTTGATTGAGTTATTAGTAGTTGTTTTAATTATCGGTGTATTAAGTGCTATTGCCTTGCCGCAATATAAAAAGGCGGTGTTAAATTCCCGCATGACGCAAGCCATTGCCTTATTCGGCACGTATAAACAAGCGATAGATGTGTGGCTTATGGAAAACGGTTGGCCGAGCGCATATACGGGTTTGTCGGGAACGAAAGGTG
Source organism: Elusimicrobiaceae bacterium (assembly GCA_017528825.1). Taxonomy (NCBI): domain Bacteria; kingdom Pseudomonadati; phylum Elusimicrobiota; class Elusimicrobia; order Elusimicrobiales; family Elusimicrobiaceae; species Elusimicrobiaceae bacterium. The sequence goes on from JAFXOI010000031.1 coordinate 101,205, forward strand.
CTGGGGTTTTGGGCATCAGTACTCCTTTGTTATCACAACAAAACACTTGGTATGATTATAATGAGGATTTAGGAATGAAAACTCAAGCCTGGTGCGACACTACATATTGTGCATTCAGTTTAACTGGATATGGCGAAAAAGGATGGTTAGGCCGATGCGGATTACAATTTCAACTAGAAACAAGAGGTTGGTGCCTGGCAGCGATTACGTATGGTCCTGCTGCTGCCGATAATGCTTTAACGGGTGCTACCAAAGAGCAATGTCCGGAAGTAATGCAACTAGCTTGCCAGTATGCCAAAAGCAATTTCAGTGTATACCCTGCTAGTGGATATCTTAGTCAACAATGTGCTACAGTAGGTGTTACATTGGGCCAGTAATGATAACGTAAATATTTCTGTAAAAGAGATCTCTGGCGTAGTTGGGGTTTTACCCACAAAAAACAACTCTCTTTTTGGAGAGTTGTTTTTTGTCTGCGAAACTTATCTCAATTTCTTAGCGGCTTTTTCTAATCCTTCGGCGGCTTTTTCCAGTCCGTCCGCTGTTTTTTCGCGCAAGACTTCGGCTTTTTCAGCCATTTTTTCTTTCAGTTCGGCGGCGCGTTCTTTGGCCGCGGCACTATGAGCGGCAAATTTTTCTTTTAACTCTTCCTTGTGTTCCATTACTTTCTCTTTGAGCTCTTTAGCGCGCTCGGCAATTTCTTCGCGGCCTTCTTCATAGGTATCTTCGGCCCAGCGTTTGAGTTTGCGGCGGGTGGTTTCACCCTTGGCCGGGGCATACAATACACCGGCGACGGCTCCTACTAAGATGCCTAAAATAAAAGTAGCTATTGAATCACATTTATTGCACATAGGTTCCTCCTGTTCGTATAATAATATATTGTATAACAATTTTTAGTCTTTTCAATATACTATAATAAATATAATAGGGGCAGTAGCCCTGTCAATTTGCTTTTTTAATTAGGAGAAAACTATGCCTAATCCATCTACGCCGCGCCACAATGGCCCGCAGCAAGACCCCGCCGTACGCCGTACTAATTTTGAGGAAGTAGCTCACATTTTAACCCAAGATGAAGCACAAGCTGAGGCAGACCGCTGTTTGCATTGCCCTACGCATCCGTGCCAAAATGCCTGCCCGGTGGGCGTGCATATTCCGGATTTTATTGCCGCTATTAAAGCAGGCAATGTACAACAGGCCGCTTCGGAAATTATGAAGACCAGCCTGCTGCCCGCTATTTGCGGACGGGTCTGCCCGCAAGAGAAACATTGTGAAGGCCATTGTGTGCTAAAGGCCAAGTTTGGCTCGGTCAATATCGGCGGACTGGAGCGTTACACGGCCGATACTGCCCGCGCACAAGGTATTTTGCAACCGCCTACTCCTGCCGCGGCTACCGGGAAAAAAGTGGTGTGTATCGGGTCTGGGCCGTCTTCGTTGGCGTGTGCGGCCGAACTGCGCCGCGCCGGACATGAAGTGACGGTGCTGGAGGCCTTGCATGCCTATGGCGGGGTGTTGCGTTATGGCATTCCGTCTTTCCGTTTGCCACGTGAAGTAATTAATAAAGAAATCGAAACCGTGCAGGCCATGGGCGTTTCTTTTAAGACGGATGTATTAGTGGGAGCCACTATTTCTCTGCAAGAATTGCGCAAGCAATATGACGCGGTGTATATCGGCTCGGGGGCCGGTCTGCCGATGATGTTGGGGATACCGGGAGAAAATGCCGTAGGAGTATATAGTGCTAATGAATTTTTGACTCGTATTAATCTCATGCAAGCCTATAAATTTCCGAAAACGGATACTCCTATTAAGGTGGGCAAACACGTAATTGTGCTCGGCGGCGGTAATAGTGCCATGGATGCCGCGCGCTGTGCGATGCGCTTGCAACCCGAAACAGTTACGATTGCATACCGCCGCAGCCGTGAGGAAATGCCTGCTCGCGTGGCCGAGGTGGAACATGCGCAGGAAGAAGGTGTCATTTTCGAGTATTTAGTAACACCGAAAGAAGTGGTAAAAGATGAAAATAATCATGTAACCGGTTTGCGCTTTACTCGCAATGAGCTAGGCGCTCCGGATGAAAAAGGCCGTCGAAGACCGGTGGAAATTGCCGGTTCTGATTTTGTGATGCCGGCTGATACCGTTATCGTTGCTATCGGACAACGCCCCAACCCCACTATTTCTAAAACTACACCGGATTTAAAAGTTACCGAGCGTGGGGTTATTGCGTTAAATGAAAAAGGAGAAACTTCCTTACCAGGTGTGTTTGCGGGTGGGGATATTATCCGGGGTGGTGCCACGGTGCTACTGGCGATGAAAGACGGGATTGAAGCCGCCCGGAAAATCAACACGTATTTAGAGGGAAAATAAGATGCAAGAGAACGAAATTTTAGTTAAAGAACAACTCAATGAAGTGGTGATGAAATTTGTTATTTATAAGCCGCTGATTGCCGCATCCGCTCAGGCGGGACAATTTGTCATTTTGCGCGGCCGAGAAGGGGGGGAACGGGTGCCGGTGACTTTGGTGGATTGGGACCCAAAACAGGGTACAATTACGGTCATTATTCAATCTATCGGCAAATCGACATTTATGTTTAATTCACTACAAAAGGGTGACCGTTTCTTGAACATTTTAGGGCCGCTGGGTACGCCGGTAGAAATGAAGAAATACGGCGCGGTGGCGGTCATTGGCGGCGGAGTAGGCATTGCCGAAGTATATCCGATTGCCAAAGCACTCAAAGCGGCCGGCAATAAAGTAATTTCTATCTTGGGGGCGCGCACCAAAAGTTTGCTAATTTTGGAAGAAGAAATGAAAGCGGCTTCTGACCAAATTATTTGTTGTACCGATGATGGCAGCTATGGTCAAAAAGGGATGGTAACCGATGCCTTGCGTGCTTGTGTGCAAGGTGGGGAAAACATTCAAGCCGGTTTTGTCATTGGACCGATTCCGATGATGAAATTTACTTCTAAACTCATGGTGGAATTGGGCGTGGAGCCCTATGCTAGTTTGAACCCTATTATGCTGGACGGTACTGGGATGTGCGGCGGGTGCCGCGTCACGGTAGAGGGAAAAGTGCGTTTTGCGTGTGTGGAAGGGCCGATGTTTCCGGCCCGCACGATTGATTTTGATGAACTAATTCGTCGTACCGGCGAATATAAAGATCGTGAAAAATTAGCGGTAGAAAATTTTGAAAAAGATCATCAATGTAAATTGGGATTGCACTAATTTATGAATAACGATGACGTGTTGAGCCCGTTGGACGGGCGTTATCAAAAGCAAGTGGAAGCGTTGGCGCAAGTGTGCGGGGCACGTGCGTTTGCCGCCGCGCGGGTGCGTGCGGAGGTGGCGTGGCTGCTGACTCTAAATGAATTACATCTTTTTGCTCCGCTCCCAAAAGCGGCCTTGACGCTACTGGATAAATTGCCGCATTTAACGGAGAAAGATTTACAAACATTAGACGCTATTGAAAAAGTCGGTTCTGCTCGTCGGCCGGCCACACGTCATGACGTGAAAGCAGTAGAGTATTTTGTGGCAGATCAGCTGGCCGCACATCGTTTGCAAACTTATACATCGTGGGTACATTTTGCCCTGACTAGCGAAGATATTAACAGTGCGGCTTATGCTCAGTTGTTGTCAGATGCTGTGGGTGTGATATTGCCTCAACTGGAAATGTTACGTAAAAATTTAGCCGTACTGGCGCGCAAATATGCCGGAGCGATTTTGCTGGCGCGTACGCACGGTCAGCCTGCAGTTCCCACTACTTTCGGACGGGAATTGAGAGTCTTTGAAAATCGTTTGGCGCGGCAACTTGCGCAATTAAAAGCTCAGCAAATTTCTTGCAAATTTGGCGGTGCCGTGGGAGCGTACAATGCTCACGTGGCGGCATTTCCGTCGGTGAATTGGACAGGTGCGGCTAAATCTTGGGTCAAGAAATTAAACCAAGGGCGCAAGACTAAGATTTCTCTCTCGCCCATTTCCACGCAGATTGATCCGCGTGATAGCTATGCGGAATTGTTTGATACCTTACGGCGCATTCATATTATTTTGCTAGGGCTGAGCCGTGATATGTGGCAGTATATTTCCAGTGGACTGGTGAAGCAAAAAGCGGTATCTACGGAAGTGGGTTCCTCGACAATGCCACAAAAAATTAATCCTATTGATTTTGAAAATGCCGAGGGGAATTTGGGGTTGGCTAATGCCCTGCTTACTTTTTTTAGTGAGAAATTGCCTCTTTCTCGTTTGCAGCGGGATTTGTCAGATTCCACGGTGCTACGCAATATAGCGGTAGCGTTTGGGCATGGAGTAGTGGCTTATCAAGGTTTACTCAAAGGCCTTGCTAAAATTACTTTTGATACGGCGGCGGCACGTGAGGAGTTAGCGGCGCACCCCGAGGTATTGGCGGAGGCCTATCAAATTTTACTACGGGCGGCCGGTGTGCCAAATGCCTATGAGCAGGTAAAAGATTTAATACGCGGCCACTCGGTTACACAAGAAGATTTGGAGCAGTTTGTGCAAAAGTTACAGGTACCTAAAACTACAAAACAAAAATTGCTTGCTTTAACGGCCGGGCAGTACATCGGCCTTGCCCAAAAACAAGCGCGAGGTGAATATGATTGATATTGTATGCGGTGGTCAAGCCGGAGATGAAGGAAAAGGTAAAATTTCGGCCTATTTGTCTTATAAAGGCGATTATGATTATTGTGTGCGGGTGGGCGGTCCTAATGCCGGTCACACCGTGGTAATGGACGGTAAATCATATACGTTGAAAAACATTCCGTCCGGATTTTTAAATCCACATACCAAATTGGTATTGGGCGCCGGGGCGTACACCAAAACGGAATGGTTACTTAAAGAAGTAGAACTAACAGGCACGCGTGACCGCCTTATTATTGACCCGCATGCGGTGCTGATTACCGATGAACAAACGGCCGCAGAGCAAGGTGCGGGACACTTTATGAAACATATCGGCAGTGTGGGCACGGGCCTTGGCCAAGCGGTGAAAGACCGCATTGAACGGCGCGACGTGAAATTTGCCAAAGATGAGCCGTTACTCAAAGAATTTATCCAAGACGTACCGGAATTGTTGAACGGTGCTTTAGATAAAGGACAACATATTTTGTTAGAAGGAACGCAGGGAATCAAATTGTCTTTACTGCACGGTGAATATCCGTTTGTGACTTCACGCGATACCACGGCTTCTACCTTTTTGGGGGAAGCAGGTTTAGGACCTAAGAGCGTGCGCGATGTGTATGTGGTGTTTAAGCCGTATGTTACGCGCGTCGGGCCGGGACCGGTGGAGAAAGAAATGACCGATGAAAAAGACTTGGAAATTTATCATACCAAGGGGCATGAAATCGGCAGTGTGAGCAAACGCTTACGCCGTGTGGGTGAGTTTGAAAAAGCTTCGGCGGCGCGTGCGATTATGATTAACAATGCAACTAAAATTGCCATTACGCATATTGATATGTTTGAAGGAAATGACCATATTAAAAGTTATGCGGATTTCACGCCTCAAGCCCAGGAATTTTTGGAAAGCCTTAAAGCCCTTTCCAAGGAAGTGTATCCACATCCGAAAATCGCCCTTATTTCCACCGGGCCGGATATGGAAGACACCTTGGTCTTGTAGTACGCAAGACGATTTTTATACAGAAAAAACCCCTGCCAAATGGCAGGGGTTTTGAAAATGGTTTATTCTTATTCTTCTTCTGTTTCGTTATACTCGCGCACAAAAAGCAAAATGTACGCCAGCAGTGAGGCTCCAAAGAACATCAAGAAACAATAAGAGAACCACCATAACTGTGTAAAGCGGTTATAATCTAATTGAATAGACTGCCACATCAAAGAACCTAAAATATACAACAAATAGGTCCATACCACTATGGTCAGCAGTTTTACTACCACATCTATACTGCCCCACAAAAATCCCTTTGCTTGAAAAGGTTTAATAAAAAGAGAATGTAACATAGTCATAGTTTATTGTATGTTTCCTGTAGTTAAATGTCAACTTTATTGTTGAAAAGCGGGATCCGTAGCGTTATAGCCAAAATCCGAAGGACCCATTACGCCATCGTCCAAAAAGTCAGCCGGCACGGCACCGTTATCGGTCGGATTAGTAGCCAGCGGATCATTTTGCAAAGCCTGCGCTTCTTGCACTTGTGCCGAAGGAGCGGCGGCAGGTTTTTCCGCAGGGGCTACTTTTGCGGAAACAGCGTTATCCGCTTTTACCTGGCGTTTCGGTTTGCCGGCATTTTTGTTTCGTTTGGCCGGTTTTTGTTGTTTATCCGTTTTATCGGCAGCGTTTTGTTGCAAAGCCTCCATCGCCGTTTCATGGGCTTGTTCGGCTGACATGCGCGGCATCGTGTCATTGCGGAACGGCGGATAGGTTTTGCGGTCTAAATATTCCTTGGACACCGGAGTATCGTTGGGAACCGTTTTGATTTGAGTTTGCGGAGCTTCTTTTTCCTTGGCATTTTGTTTTTGTTTAGGAAATTGTACCGAGTACGTTTCAGACCATACTATCTCCGTAGTATCGGCGGGAGCTTCGGGTGTTTGGTCTTCTTCCAAGCAGTAATTAATTTTTTCCTGGGTTGTTTTATTCAGATTTTTATCCACCCGTGAAACACAATTCGAGGCGGCCCATGCGGGCGTAGTAACGGCTATAGCGAGTAAAGTGATCCATATGGTTTTCATAATAGACTCCTATGTTTAGATAATTTCATTATAGCAAAAGGAAATAGATTTGTTTCGTTTTTCCTTCTAAAAAACAGCCCCTGAAAGTTCAGGGGCTGTTTAGAATAAGAATATTGCTTATTTATTCTTTTTGTGTTTGACGGGTTCGCCGTAATACGCTTTGAGGAAGATTTCTTTAATTTCGCTCACCAGCGGATAGCGGGCATTGGCTCCGGTGCATTGGTCGTCAAACGCTAAGACGGACAGTTTATCCAAGTTATCCAAGAACTCTTTTTCCGGAATACCATATTCCTTAATAGATTTAGGAATATTAAGTTGATCTTTGAGTTCTTGTATCATGTCAATGAGTTTCTGCACTTTGACATCTTTATCGTCGCCTAAATTATGTTGCGGCAATAAGTAGTCAATAATCTTGGCATAACGACCTTTGACAAACGGATAGCGATATTGCGGGAACAGCCCCTGTTTGGTGGGTTTGTCCGTAGCGTTGTAATCAATGACATAGGTCAGTAACATAGCATTGGCTAACCCGTGTGGTACGTGATACATAGCTCCTAATTTATGTGCCATGGAGTGATTTAATCCCAAGAAGGCATTGGCAAATGCCATACCGGCAATCGTGGCGGCATAATGCATTTTTTCGCGGGCATTGATGTCTTGCGCACCTTTATCGTAAGAATTTTTCAAGTATTTGAACACCAAGCGCATGGCCTCTAAAGCTTGCCCTTCCGTAAAGTTGGTGGAGAAGATAGAGGTATACGCTTCGATCGCGTGTGTTAATACATCTAACCCTGAAAAAGCCGTGAGCGATTTGGGCATGTGTAACACAAATTCCGGGTCAATAATGGCCATATCCGGAGTTAAAGCGTAGTCCGTAATGGCGTATTTGGTGCCGGTTTTTTCGTCTGTAATAATCGTAAACGGAGTTACTTCAGAACCGGTGCCGGAAGTGGTCGGGATAGCGACCATCGTGGCCTTTTTACCCAAGGGAGGAGCGGCATAAATACGTTTGCGGATATCCATAAAGCGCATGGCGATATCTTCAAAGCTGGTGTTGGGGTTTTCATACATCAACCAAACCATTTTGGCTTCGTCCATAGCAGAGCCGCCGCCTAAACCGATAATTACATCCGGTTGCCAGAAATTGGCAATATTTAAGGCATCGGTTACGTTGGCAATGTTCGGATCGGGTAATACATTGGAAAATACGCGGAACTTAATGCCTAGTTCTTCTAATACGTTCGTTACAGTGCGCACGTGGCCTAGCTGTTCCATGGTTTTATCGGTAATGATGTAGGCGCGTTGCTTATCGGCCAGTTCAGCCAGGGCCTGTTGTAAGGCACCGCGTTTGAAATAAATCTTTTGCGGTACTTTGTACCAGTACATATTTTCGCGGCGTTCCGCGACGGATTTTACGTTCATAAGATGTTTCACTCCGATATTTTCACTGACCGAGTTACCGCCCCAAGAGCCGCAACCCAATGTGAGCGAGGGGGCCAACTTAAAGTTGTACACATCGCCGATAGCACCTTGAGAAGAAGGCATATTGATTAAGGTACGCGCGGTGGGCATATCTTTAAATAAGTCAATGTGTTCTTCGTTTGATTCATTGGTGTATAACACAGACGTGTGTCCTGCACCACCGTATAAGATTAAGTCCTTTGCCAGTTGTACGGCTTGGGCAAAATCTTTGGCACGATAGAAGGCTAATACAGGAGAGAGTTTTTCACGCGCAAAGGGCTCTTCATCAGATATCTTGGTAGCTTCTGCAATTAAAATCTTGGTATTAGCGGGCACTTTAATACCGGCCATTTGGGCAATTTTCTCGGCACTTTGACCGGCAATGGCGGAGTTTAATTTGCCGTCTTTAACGATAGTATCACCCAATTTTTTGCGGTCTTTTCCGGTAACAAAATGGCAACCGCGTGCGATAAATTCTTTTTTCACTTCTTCGTATACAGGATCTTCTACGACGACGGATTGTTCGCTGGCGCAGATAGTGCCGTTATCAAAGGTCTTACTCATAATAATGGAGCTAACGGCCATTTTAATATCGGCGGTGGCATCAATCACTACCGGAGTATTTCCGGCACCTACACCAATAGCCGGTTTACCGGAAGAATAGGCCGCTTTTACCATACCTGGGCCACCGGTGGCCAAAATTAAGCTAATGTCTTTGTGATGCATGAGTGCATTAGAAAGCGGCATGGTGGGATTGTCAATCCAGCCAATAATGTCTTTTGGGGCTCCGGCTGCTACGGCGGCATCTAACACAATTTTAGCCGCGGCAATCGTGCAGTTTTTGGCGCGCGGATGCGGAGAGAAAATAATACCGTTACGGGTTTTTAAAGCGAGCAAGCTTTTGAAAATAGCGGTAGAAGTCGGGTTAGTGGTGGGAATAACCCCGGCAATCAGTCCAATCGGCTCTGCCACTTGGCGGTAGCCAAAAGAATCATCATCCGATAATACCCCACAGGTTTTGGTATCTTTGTATTGATTGTAAATATATTCAGAGGCAAACTGGTTTTTGATTACCTTATCTTCCATAACGCCCATCTTGGTTTCTTCCACGGCAATTTGAGCCAATGGAATGCGTTGCATATTCGCAGCGATAGCGGCCGCACGGAAAATCTTATCCACTTGTTCTTGGCTGTAAGTAGCGTAGAGGCGTTGGGCCTTTTTCACTTTTTCTACAATTTGGTCCAAGTGGGCCAGTTCCGCTGCGGTAGCAACGGCCGGGGTTGGTTTTTTCTTTTCTGCCATATAACACTCCTTTGTTAAATGTAGTAAAAAATCTATTTTAGATATTTTTATATCTATATCTTATATATTTTCTTTGATTGTGTCAATATTTCGTCTGATTAAAAAATAATTAGTTGACAAATAAAACAGAAATAAATATGATATTAGATATCAAAATATCTAGTTGTAGAGAGGCATCTATGGGCATTTTTTTCAGACGGAAAACGGTGAGCGTTCAAACCATTCGCCGCTTGCCGCAATACTTGCGTATTTTAAAGCAATGGCACACATATGGACGCGAAATGGCTTCTTCTACTGAATTATCGGGGCAGACTCATTTGCCAGTGATTGTGGTAAAAAAGGATTTACAAGCGGTACAAGCTCCCAGTAAGCGGCGGGCCGGATTTTTGGTACAAGGGACGATTAAGGCCATTGAAAAATTTTTGGGGTGGAATAATTTAAGCAAAGCATTTTTAGTAGGGGCCGGACACTTGGGGGGAGCTTTGCTGGGGTTTGACGGACTGAAACAACACGGGCTGGAAATTGTAGCTGCTTTTGATACCAATGCCAAACGGGTAGGCACGGAAATACACGGCGTGCCTGTTTATCATACGACCCAACTTAAAACACTTATTGAAGAGAAAGGACTTAAAATAGCGGTACTAACCGTGCCCAGTACCGCCGCACAAGGGATTACCGATACGCTGGTGGCCTGCGGTATTAAAGCGATTTGGAATTTTGCCCCGGTGCAACTGGTGGTGCCGCCCGGCGTGGTGGTGCAACAAGAAGACATTGCCGCCGGGCTAGCCGAACTGTGTTCTAAATTGCAGTAACTATCGTTTGCAGCATTTTAGCATTTTGGTGCATCCGATGGACAATACTCTCCCTCACAACAACCGGTGCCGGAGTAAGATGCAGCATTGCAAGCTAAAGAAGGATAATTGGCTATACATTTTCCTCCATCTTTAATACGGGCTAATTCACAACCAGCAAAAACATTAGCTACACAACTTCCTCCATTTTCAACAATTACATTTACACAACCATGATGGTCAGTAGGAACACAGGATGCTCCATCTTTGACAACACTTCCTCCGCAGGCCCATCCCTGAGAACAAATCAGTATGCCTTCTGCGCCTATGGTTTTTCCAGTTAGATTTTCATATCCACATTGATTTTCCTGTCCAGAGATTACTCCCATTCCTAAATCTGTACAGCGCTCTTCAGTAGTCTTATAACATTTTGTTCTACTGGTGCTCCAAGAGCGGCTGGCATTATCACACGTAGCTTTATCAATCTCTTGGTCCAACAGGTATCCGGTATAGCCATCTGCGGAAGTTAAATCTTGGCCCATGAGTAGCTTTCCGCAAAGTCTTTCCGCCCGTTCATCTCCGGTTTTGGCCTCACAATGTAACTGCCCGGCAAATTTCGGGTTATCATCTAAATAACTAGCCAGTCGTACATTAGGCAACTTACTATTCGTAACCCGGATGACATTGGGGTCGGCCGTATTATTAGGTGTTACTAAAGCAAAGGTTAAATCTGCATTATTCATA
>JAFXOI010000032.1 GCA_017528825.1 Elusimicrobiaceae bacterium
CTGTTCACTAGTATTAATGATTTAAGCAAAAATGGGATATAAAGAATTGCTGCAAAAATGTACTTTTCATGAAGAATTCCGATTGGGAACCCTAATAATGCACAAAAATAGAGCAATATTAACAGTAAGAAATTACCTTTGGGCTGAACTCTCTTTGGTAGCATTAATAGGTTATGTGAAATAAGAAATATATTGACAGTCTCAACTATTCCCCACGTAAAAAAAATCATCAGTCCAATGTAAATAGTCATTTATTAGTTCTCCCTTAAACTCTTAAATGTTATTTTACATTACTTTCGAAAAATATGAAACAAAAAGCAGCCAAACCCGTTTGGATCTAGCTGCTATTTGTAAAAAGTGTGTTTAATTTAATTAAATAAGTTTATAAAGTATTAATTGGTAATTTACCAAGATTAAACTAACGCAATGGCCATACCAAATAACTTAACAAAAAAAGCTACCATGGTTTTATCCCCCTTTCGTTGATGGAATTATACTACCAAAATTCACAAACTTTTCACAATTAGTGGAATAACGTGTAGTTTTTTCGGAGTAAACGGTAACCCCAGGTCCCACTCAGCGTAAGGATATATGCTGGCTAGCGTGACGGTTGCATGGGTATGTAACATTTGAAGTGAGCTTAGAAAAATAAAAAGTTAGTTTTGCTATTTATAGGCATGCGCCGCTAGGACGGCGGCGCAAGTGCGACAAGCAACAGGATGTTGCGTAAAGCACGGTGCCTATACATACAAAACTCACTTTTTTAATTTTACTTAGCAAATGTAATAGCAAAAGCAATTATGCGTACCCTAGTTAAGGCTTAGAGTTCATAGCCTAAGAATGTCCGCCCGGTGCACACATTCTCTTCGAATTGATAAAGCTATGTAAGGACACCTACATTTTGCAAGATTAATCACATTAAGATAATCCAAAAATCTGCTCAAACGTAATCTGCTTTCCCGTGGGAGCGGTGGGCGCTGGCGGGTGGGCCGGGCCGGTGGCAGATTTATAGTATATTGGCTAGCGTTGGCCAGAGGGCTACGTTCTGCTCGTAGATTTGGTCGAACTGGGAAATAGGTACTGGGTTGGCCTTGCCGATTTCGATGGTGATGCTAGGGGCTTGTTCAACGGCTCCAAAGTAGTCGGAGAGGCTTCCGATGGCTTTGCCGCAGTACTCTAGTTTGTAGCTGGTAAGCTCGTGGGCTACGTTGGCCAGAGCCTTGCAGGCCTCGTCCACTTCCTTGGAATTGGTTTTGGCACCGTAGTATACGATGTTTCCCATACTGTGATAGTTTATACCCATTACAAATTTGTTTTCATAAAGAATTTTTGCAATGGCAAGTGACTCTATTTCTGATAGAGGCTCGCTGCCAGGGTAGTAGCTTAGGCTTGGGAGAATGGCTTTTTTGTCGGCGTTTCCAAAGCCTACAGGGAAGTTGCGGTTAAGGTCTACGCCGTTGCCGTTGGCTTTTATCATTGATAGATTTACCTTTGCAAGGGTCAGGCCCCTTAGCCAATCCTTGGTGTACTGCTGTGTTGCTCCTGCGGCGCCGTACTGGCTGATGGATACGCCATCAGGGTTTATCATAGGAAGTATGTAAAAGCATACGTTGTTGAAGGCATTTTGGTACACATCAAAGTGGAGAGTGTACTCTTCAAGCATACGCATAATAAG
>JAFXOI010000033.1 GCA_017528825.1 Elusimicrobiaceae bacterium
AACGGGGAAACTTTTTAAATGATTTGTCGGTGAGGCTTCGTCAGGGATGGGGACAGGAATTGACGACCGCTGTTTCAAAAAGGGGGAAACTTTTTAAATGCGTAACGCATTGACACACAGAAGTGTAACGAAAAACGGGGAAACTTTTTAAATGATTTGTCGGTGAGGCTTCGTCAGGGATGGGGACAGGAATTGACGACCGCTGTTTCAAAAAGGGGGAAACTTTTTAAATGCGTAACGCACTGACACACAGAAGTGTAACGAAAAACGGGGAAACTTTTTAAATGCTCTGGAGCCCTGTTTTGCTGGGAAGTGAGGACACTTTTTAATACGAAATGAGGACAAAATTTAACGGCTTCGCCGTGGTTGTCCATCGCCTTCCGTGGAAGAAATTTAACAACGTAATGCGTTGATATATAGATATATTATAATTTTCGTGGAAACTTTTTAATGGCTCCATGGTTCTGTTTTGCTGAAAAATGAGGACAAAAATTAATAGGAAATGAGGACACTTTTTCACGGCCGCCTGCGTGCTTGTCCGCCGAAAACAGGGAAAGATTTTAACAACGTAACACGTTGATATTTAGATGTTTTATAAAAACGAGGGAAACATTTTAAATGCTCTGGAGCCCTGTTTTGCTGGGAAATGAGGACAATTTTTAATACGAAATGAGGACAAAATTTAACGGCTTCGCCGTGCTTGTCCATCGCTGTCCGTGGAAGAAATTTAACAACGTAATGCGTTGATACATAGATGTTTTATAAAAAACGTGGAAACATTTTAAAGGCCATGAAGGTCCGTTCCGGCTGAAAAGTGAGGACAAAAATTAATAGGAAATGAGGACACTTTTTCACGGCCGCCTGCGTGTTTGTCCGCCGAAAACAGGGAAAGATTTTAATATGTAAATCACTGATATACAGATATGATATAAAAAACGGGGAAACATTTTAAATGCTTTGGTGGTCCGATCTCCTCGGAAATGAGGACAAAAATTAATTCGTTGTGAGGACAGATTTTAATACAATCATTTTCAATGATTGGGGGTGGGGGCGGGGAGTTAGGGAGGGGGAGAGTTGGATTTTTGATGTTATCGGGACGAAAGATCACATGCTGCCACTTCCGGATCCGGATGCCAAACATGGGCGATTATGATTTTGGATTTTTAGGGAGGGGGAGAGTTGAAAATGTGATGACGTTGAAATGAAAGATCGACATGCTGCCATCTGGATGTCAGATGTCGTCCATTAAAAATTTTGGAAATTTAGGGAGGGGGAGAGTAGGGGAGTGAAACCACATGGTGATAAATCACTCTTGTATCTGCATTGATATTTATCATTTCAGGTATGTGAAAAATTGAAGAGTAAGGTGTGTTTCATAAATACGTGGGAAAGTTTTTAAAAAAAGATTTTCATTTTTGTCTATTTATTTAGAGATATTTATATTTTTGCAAAAACAAAATATGATTTAATGAAGACATTGGAAGAGGAGTTGGATTATTTTCCAGAGCCCATGAAGGAAGCTCTGAAAATAAATTTTTGTCTGCTTGATAAGGTGGACTTCGCCTCTGACGATGCGGAAACGTATTTGGATTATCTTTCAAAACGAATAATTTTCATTGAAAAAAAAGTACACCCGGATGGAAAGACTCACGTCATTGCTTTCGCATATGACAATGAATCTTATCAGTTTTTTGAAGATCATTTAGAAAGCATATTTCACTACGTTTTTTCATATTTTAAGGAAATCAACGGGCATCTAGAATATAAGATCCAAATTGTTCCTAAGAAAATGGATGAGTATTATCCTCGTATGAGGACACTACTGTCCGCATATGTAAAAAGACTTCGAAGTGAGGATGTCGCCAAGAAGGCGGAAATGATGATTAAAGAAAAGAAGCTGATAGGCCTCGATTCGATATTAAAAAGAAACAGGTATGCACAAAACAATCTTCTGACTAAAGCCGGATTCAGTGATAACTTATCTGTGGTTCAGAAGAAGATGCTGAACTATTTCATTTTCAAGTTTCAGTATAAGGCGGAGACAGATCTTTTTGGTGAGTCATACATAACGATAACAGCACAGGAACTGGTTAAATGTGGATGCGGTAGTAATCAGACATTACTCAAAGCTTCATTAAAGGAATTGACGGAAAAGACTTCGATGATTATCCAGTATGATGGCACATGGGGTGTTTATAATATGTTTTCGTCCCTCAAGGTGATTCCTGACAACAAAGAGCTTCTTGTTCGTTTTACACCGGAGATAACAGCACTGATTAATAAGATTGCTATATCACAGAACTATACAATGATTTCTCTCAAGAGTATCAATTCCATCAAGCGTTATGCAACAATGAGGATGTACGAGTTCTGTAACCAATACCGTAATATGGATTCGCAATTCGTTTATGTGGATGATGAGGTACTTCGAACCATGTTGAACTGTAAGGACAAGTATGAGAATCCAAAGGATTTTAAAAAATATGTTTTGTTGGTTGCCGAAAAGGAACTGAAGGATCTGGCCGAGAAAGGGGAGGTGGATGTATATTTCAGTTTTTCGGATGTTGAAAAAGAGAAGGCCGATTGGAAATATAAGCTGAAGAAAGTAACAAAATGGGCATTTGTTATTCATAAGGCGTTAAGTTTCGAAGAAGGTTATGTTTCTCATGACAGTATGGAGGAGAGGGAACGCAGTGCCTTAAGAACCGTTGAAAACATACTGGATAATTGCAAGGATATAAATTTCGAGATGAAATCTATACTTCGTAAGCAGGCGAGGAAACTATCAGGTAAGGAATTGGTCTCCATGGTTCAGGATCTTCAGATGGAGGTTATGTTTTCATCGTATAGGCAGTCATTTTCTTCAGTAGATAATGTGTTTAGAAAGTACGGTATAGGCTACGTTAATATGTAAAATTTGGGAAAAATCCCAAAAAATAATTAAAAATATTTGGATGTTTCCGAAAAAACGGTTATATTTGCCGTATGGTTTTGATAAAATTTAGGTTTATGGTTAAAAGATATATCATTTTGTTGGTCTGTGCCCTGAT
>JAFXOI010000034.1 GCA_017528825.1 Elusimicrobiaceae bacterium
ATCGAGCTGGGTATCCCTGAAGAACTGGTGTGGCGGCAGCCTTTCCCGGGACCGGGTCTGGCCATCCGTGTGCTGGGGGAAGTGACGGAAGAAAAACTGAAGATTACCAGAGAGGCGGACGCCATCTTCCGGGAGGAGATTGCCAATGCCAGGCTGGACCGTACCATCTGGCAGTATTTTGCCTGCTTGCCCAACATTCACAGCGTGGGCGTCATGGGAGACGGACGCACCTACAGCTACACTGTGGCGCTGCGGGCCGTGTTGTCTACTGACGGTATGACCAGCGACTGGGCCCACATTCCCTACAGTGTGCTGGATACCATCTCAAGGCGCATTGTCAACGAAGTAGAGGGTGTCAACCGCATTGTGTATGATATTACCAGCAAGCCGCCGGCGACGATTGAATGGGAATAAATAACAGAATCCCCGGAACACTGAAAATAACAGGCGTTCCGGGGATTATCTTTTTGGAATCGTACTAAAATCGTACTATTTTTTTAAAACAGTTTATAACGTTTATAAAAATTTGTTAAGTTTGGCAGCGACTTCTTCGGCCTTATTTGGGTAAAGGTGGCTATAAATCTGCAACGTGGTTTCTATGTTTTCATGTCCCAGGCGTTCACTGATTAACAACGGGGGAAAGCCTAACTCAATAAGCAGGCTGGCGTGTGAGTGACGGAGATCGTGAACACGGATTTGTTTAATTCCGGCGGCTGCGGCAGTGCGTTTTAACATTTTTGCTAAACTATATTTATTCAGCATGGGAAAAAGACGTTCCCCGGGCTGCGGATCATACATAGAATTAATATAATTTTGCAAATGTTGGGCGACAATAGGCGGCAGTGTGATAATGCGCTTTGCCTTTGGCGTTTTAGGCGGCATGATATAATCTTTTCCGTCAAGGTGTGCAAAATTTTTATTAATATCTATCGTGGCGGCGGCAGCGTCAAAATCTGCCACAGTAAGGGCCAGCATTTCCCCAGAACGGCAGCCGGTATAAAAGAGCAATTCGAAAGCTATACGGAACGTGGCGGCAGTATCTGGCAGGGAAAGCATAAACTTTTTAAAATCGGTTACCGTCCAGAAGTCCAGGCGCCCGGAGTGCTTTTTTCCAATCGTTCCGGCAATATGTACCGGGTTTGTATTCAAACCGTAATATCTCACAGCATAATTAAAAAGGGCTGACATTTGGTTATTACAGGTCTTTATATAGGTTTGTGTGTAGGCCGGATCGTGAGACAGTAGTTTATTCTGCCAGCTGCGGATCATAGCCGGGGTGATGTCTGTTATGGGAGTGTCCTTAAAAAAGGGAATCACTTTATCTTTAAATAAATATTCTTTCCCTCGGTAAGTGGTTGGTTTTAATCGTGCCTTGCAGTCCTTCAGATAAATTTCACACAGGTTTTTAAAGGCCATGTTTGCGCTTCCGTTTGCCTTTTCCAAAAATTCCTTTTCCCATTGTTTGGCCGCGGCAGATGTTTGGAATCCTTCTTTCTTTTTCTTTATCCGTTCCCCGGTGTGGCTTGTAAAGTAAAAGCTGGCGTAATATCTTTTCTTTCCGTTTTTATCAATATAAGATTTTACTGGCATAATAGCCCCTTCCTGGGCATAGAAAAAGCCCTTGGCCGTCTGTTATTGGCGTAACAGGCGGCTTTTTTGTCGTAGTGGATAAAAAAGAATTATTTTTTATTTATATCTATGTTGTGATAGATATAGCATAGACTATTAAGGTATCTGATAAAATCGTATTTTAAAAAACGTTCTTTATAACTATTCATATTGTCTTCTGTCATTAACCGCGATTGATTAACAAATTCTATAAATTTGATAGGATATAATTCTTTTAATAAATGGGGAGGAATTTCTTTGAAAGATATTTTATCTTGCTATCCTCAAGACTTAATTGATAAATGTTGGGAAAATTTATCTCGTTATATAGTAGAAAATTACCAATCTGGTAAAGGGACATTCATAAAAGGTTTTGGAAATTTTACTTTTTCTAATATTGAATATAGTCTTGAAGGAACAACAAATGAATATGAAAGAGACATAAAAAGACGTAGACCAGTATTTATTGTAAGTAAAGAATTTATAGATTATTTAAAACCAGGAATATATACAGAAAAAAGTGGTTTATTATATTATACTCAACCTTTAAATAATAATATTCCAACAGTTAAAATAAATTATTCTAAAATAAGTTATGGTACAAATTTATCAAAAGATGAATGTTCAAATATAATATCATCTATGATAAAAACTTTAGGTGATCAAATCAGAAGAGGAATATTTATTCAAAAAGAAATGAAATATTTAGGTATTTTTATATTAAGAAATAATATATTTGGAATGAGATTCAATGATGATATTTATAAAGGAACTTCATTACAAACTCAAAAATTATATCATTTAAAAAAAAATTTAAAATTATTTATGGATACAAAAGATAGTGCTGAACAACCATGTAGAAATATTTCTGATATAGATAAAATGGAAAGAGAAACAAGGCCAAAAATGGCAGTTATAACTAAAATAATGCCTTCAGGAGATCAGTGGTTAAAAGAAAATATGGGAATAGATATAAAAAGAGATATTAGAGATACTCCAAGAGAAGATTTATTTTTAAATACACCACAAAAAAAAGATGAATTTGATGTTGATCAGAGATATTATAGAAATTATCCTATACAAGACTTATATGGACTAAAAGTCTCTCAAGATATTTTAGAATCTATATATAACAATAAAAATTTATTGCTTAAAAATATGAAATTAATTGATAGACATGGTGATGGATTAATTCCAAAATATGATTTTATAAATTGTTTTTTTAAAACAAATTGTCATCATTCTCTAAGAATAGAATTAATTGAGAAAATAGTAAATATATATATTTTTAATGATCCAAATATAATAATGATTCAATATAATAATTTACTTAATTCTATATGTAAAGATATTAAAAATATAATGGATAATGAATATAAATTGTTTCCTATAAAAAAATATAAATATACTGTTAAATCAGACAATAAGCGATCAATAAGTTCAAATTCTTTTGATACTTTTACAGGTAATCTAGAGTCATCAGCTATTTCTTCAACTAGAACATATAGATATTTGCCAAAAATAGAGG